>JBEKWP010000018.1:0-66332 GCA_049512915.1 Candidatus Sulfotelmatobacter sp. | reverse complement strand
TTGTTATTGACCGTACGGAATTGAACCAGCAGGCAATGATCGCAACGGACGACTTCCCTAGAATCTACTGGGGCAAGAGTCGTGGCCATCGGGTTGTGGGAGTGCCAGAGCCGGCTACTCCTAACTACTACCCAGGAACCTGAAATCTGGGGGAAGGTTCCAACCGCAGGGCTAATCTGCGGTACAAGGCCTGTGGATGTCAAGGTTAAAATGCATAAAGCCGTGAATTCTGGCGGCGAAAACCAAAGCTAAGCGGCGAATTCCCGCAGAAACCGGGCCAAGAGCATGATCGATCGTGAGACCGCATGGTGTTTACTAACTGAGTTCACCCAGTCAGAAAGTTTGCGCAAGCACGCGCTGGCGGTGGAAGCCTGCATGCGCGCTTGCTCCACTAAGTTTGACGATGAAGCCTCCGGAGTATCAGAACTTGGTTTATCTAAACAAGACCTGTGGGGCATCGTCGGACTCATCCACGACTTCGACTACGAAAAGTATCCCAGCCTCGAAGACCATCCCTACAAAGGCAGCGAGATTCTCAAAGAGCGTGGATGGCCCGAAGTGATCACCCGGGCCATCATGTCTCACGCGGAATACACCGGCGTCACCCGCGACACGCCGATGGAGAAAGCTCTATTCGCCTGCGATGAACTCGCCGGCTTCATCACCGCCGTAGCCCTGATCAAGCCAGGAAAATCGCTGGCCGAGGTGGATGCAAAGTCAGTGCGAAAAAGAATGAAGGACAAAGCCTTCGCCCGCAAAGTGAACCGAGACGACATCATCAACGGCGCCGCCGCCCTGGGAGTCGACCTGGACGAGCACATCGCCTTCTGCATCGAAGCATTAAAGGGAATCGCCGACAAGTTGGGATTGGACGGCAGTGGAGCGAAAGCGGTCTCATCGCCTTTAAGGTGACGCCGCAGTCCCGGCAGAGATCTGCGGAGATTTCCTTCCCAGGCGAATTAATTCGTAACGCTCGGGCGGGATCGGACCGATGGCAAAAGGCAGAGGTCCTGTGTCGGCAGAGTAAAAACCCGCGCCCAGTTGGCTTTGGGCGCTGGTAATTCCGAGACGCATAGGGATCTCAATTACCTCGCGTGAAGTTACGAATTCCGGGCGGATTTCGAACAGACGATTGCTTTCAACTACAGCGAGATAATCCCCCGGCCGCTGCGGCGGGTCATTCACTGCGACGGCACGAGCACCGAATGACTCCATATAGTATTGGAATCCCCAGTGCCCCATGAACCACACCGTACCGGGTTGGTTTCGGGTCTTCTGCTCGATCAGTGTTGCGGCGGTTCGCGCCGAGTCGGCCAGTTTTGTGTCAGCCCATGTGAGCCAGAGCGATACCGCGCCTGCTAATGCCAACGGCATAGCCAACATCGCGGCCCTCGAACGTATCGACGGCGTCGGCAGGGCGTCCACGCGCCGCGCCAGCAGGATTCCAGCCGCCGGAATTAACGGGAGGACCGAGCGGGCGTTGATGGTCCAATTCACGAAGCCCGTAAAAATAAATGTCCCTAAAACCCAAAGCATCAGCAGCAGGGAGTCAGCATCCCGGCGTTTCCATGCATCGGCGGCCGCCAGTGCCATCACGGAGAATCCGGCAGCAATGAAAAGTGTTAACTGAATGCCGACCAGGAACCAGTGCCGATAAAAGTCGGACGGCCCCAAGGTCTCGCCGAGACTTATTCGGCCCGTGCTGATGAGAAACGCCGCAAGCGCGCTCAGCACGCAGACTGCGAGAATCTTCTTGCGTGCCCAGATGAAAGGAGCAAACGTCAGCGCGGGCAGCGCGCATCCTCCGACAAAGCTGAGATCAACCAAAGCGTTGGCCAGGATTGAAGCGTGTCTCCCCTGCCGCACGCCAGTGGCGATATGAGCGGCGAAGGTGATCATGCGCAGTCCGTAGACCGCTTTTGTCCAGTGCTGATACCCCGTCAGCGCGACAATTGGCACCAGCAGATACCAAGCCCAGCTTCCGATACGCCGCTGCCGGGCCAACGAATACACCGCCAACAGCGGAATCAAAGCGATGCCAAAATACTTCGTCAACGCACATAAAGTGATCAGCGCAGCGGAAACAGCCAGATAGTGCGGCTTCTGCGGTTCAAACCCTTCGATCCAGAAAATAATGGCCCAAAGCCAAAGCGCCAGTGCCATCGTGTCGCACATCACGCTGTTGGCGGATACGAGAAACCCCGGCGTCAAAAGCGTGGCCATGGCAGCCAGCAGCGGTGAATTTGTGAGCCTCTGCGCCAGACGGTATGTTCCCCATATCGTGGCGAGCGCGGGCAGCAGAAACGCGAGGTGCAGCGCCCGTTCCGACCACCCGACAAAAATCGCGGCGGCAGCGCTGTAGTAGGACGCGAGAGGAGGATTCCTGGTTTCGTACGCCATCGGTATCGCATCGAGATACCAATTCACTTTGAAGCCGAAAGGATCGAGCGGGTGCTGCGCGATCTGCCGCGCTTCATAAACAAACAACGTGTCATCAATATTGAAAGGCTTGCCGGAAAAAGGGGCGAGGCAGGCGAACACAGCCACCGCGAGCAGGATGTAATGAACGTAACGATGATTTTTGCGCAAGCTGTCGATACGCGGTGCCATCAGGAGTGCAGCAAGACTAGATGTCCGTAAATCCTGTGTCAATCCAACGCTTCCACGGGGGGCGTCGCTTTAAGAGAATTGCTCAGCGGATAACTTCGGCCACCTTGCCGCTGGCAATCAACTCCGCAAGCCGCGCGAAGTCTTTGTACATCATCCGGTCTTTCTCCATCGTGGGACACACCGACCGGATTGCCGCATGGGCCGCCTGTCCCCGCTTCGAGGCCTTCAGCGGAGCCAGAAAATCGATGGCCTGGGCCACGGCCATGGCCTCAATCGCCAGTACGTTGCGCGTGTTCTCCACAATACGCTTCAGCTTGATCGCCGCCGTCATGCCCATGGAGACGTAGTCTTCTTTGTTGCCCGAGGTGGTAATCGAATCCACCGACGCGGGATGCGCCAGCACTTTGTTCTCGCTAACCAGCGCCGCAGCCGTGACCTGCGGCATCATAAAGCCTGAATTCAATCCGGCACCTTCCGCCAAGAACGGCGGCAGACCCTCGCTGAGCGCGGGGTTCACCAGTCGCTCGATTCTTCGCTCGCTGATTCCAGCCAGCGCGCTCAGGGCGATGCCGAGAAAATCCAAAGCAAAGGCAAGAGGTTCGCCGTGAAAGTTTCCCCCTGAAATTACATCGCCGGCGAGATTCCTGGCGTCGGTGATGAATACCAAAGGATTGTCGACCGCGGAATTCGCCTCGATCTCAAATACCTTGCGGCAGTGCGCCAGCGTGTCGCGCACGGCCCCGTGTACTTGCGGGATGCAGCGTAGCGAGTATGCGTCCTGCACCCGGCCGCATTCGCGATGCGATTCGCGAATCTGGCTACCTTCGAGCATCCGCCGCAAATTCGCCGCAGTCTTCATCTGACCACTATGCGGCCGAGCCTTGTGGATGCGCTCATCGAAAGCCGTGTCCGTGCCCTTCAACGCATCACAGCACAGCCCGCCCAGCACATCGGCGGAATCCACCAGCGTGTCGGCGGCCAGCAGCGCCAGCGTACCTACGGCCAGCATTCCCTGCGTGCCGTTGATCAGCGAAATGGATTCTTTTGCTTCCAGTGTCAGCGGTTTGATCTGCGCCCGCTTCAGCGCGTCACTGCTGGAAACACGCACGCCCGCAGCGTCGACGCATTCCCCTTCGCCAATCAACGCCAGCGCCAGATGCGCCAGCGGCGCCAGATCGCCGCTTGCGCCTACGCTGCCCTGCGACGGCACGAATGGGGTGATGTTACGGTTCAGCATTTCGCACAGCGTGTCAATCACCACTCCGCGCACGCCCGAGTAGCCCTTGGCCAGAGAGTTGGCCCGCAACAGCATCATGGCGCGCGTTTCAGCGACGGAGAGCGGTTCGCCCACTCCTGCGGAGTGCGAGCGCACCAGGTTGACTTGCAGTTCACGAATCTGGTCGCCAACGATGCGCACATCGCTAAGCTTGCCCACGCCCGTAGTGATCGCATAGGCGACTTTGTTACTGGCGACGATCTCGTCAACCACGGCGCGCGCACGATCCACGGCCTCGCGCGCGTCAGGGGATAAGAGCACCGGACGTCTTTCCGTTGCGACCTCTCGCACTGCTTCCAGAGTGATATCGTTCCCGTTAATGTGAAGTGCGTTCAATAGAATTTCCGTTTCGCTTTCCTAGGGCTGCCCGAAATACTTTCAAATACTTCGCCGGCAGCGCAGCCACTTTCATATCCTGACCGGTGACGATGTGCGTGGTCTCGCCTTCTGCCAGCAGAGCGCCATCTTCCGCGCGCCGCAATTCATAACCGAAGTGGATCACTGACTTGCGCACATTCAATAATTGCGTGCGCACTAGAACCTCTTCGTCGTAGCGCACCGGCACACGATAGCGGCATTTGGCTTCGGCGACTGCGATAAACCGTCCATCCTTGCTCTCCATGTCGCGATAGGAAAAACCCAACTGCCGCAGCAATTCGACGCGCCCCACCTCAAACCAGATGAAATGGTTGGAATGATAGACCACGCCCATCTGATCGGTCTCGGCATAACGCACGCGCAGCCGGGTTTCGTTGATCGCCTTCGGGTGAGTTGACTTCATTTCCCGCTCTTCATTTCCCACCCTTATTTCCCGCTCCACACCGGTTTACGCTTTTCGAGAAATGACACAATCCCCTCGCGAAAGTCAGCAGTGGTGCGGATCGCGGCGTTCTCGCGCAACGCAGCCTCAATCTGTAAATCGAGCTCTGCACGGGCATGGTTGTTCAGCAGTTTTTTTGTCGCCCGCAATGAAGTCGGACTATTCTCCATCAGCAGCGCAGCCAATTCCCGAGCCCGCGTCATCAGATTATCCGGCGCGACGATTTCGCTGATCAATCCCATGCGCGCCGCTTCGTCGGCGCCGATAATTCTCCCAGTCAGCAGCAGGTCGCGCGCCTGTTTCTCTCCAACCTGGCGCAGCAGGAAAGTGGAAACGATCGCAGGTACGAATCCGATGCGCACCTCGGTATAGCCGAACTTCGCTTCGGGAACAGCCAGCGTAAAGTCGCACAGCAAAGCCAGTCCGGTGCCGCCGGCGATCGCAGCTCCATTCACCGCGGCGATTGTGACTTTTGGAAATTCGTAAAGCGCCCGGAACAAGCGGACCATCGTCTCCGAATCTCTCAGGTTCTCCTCCGGAGAGCGGCCAATCAGTGCTTTCAGGTTGTCCAGGTCCATGCCGGAGGAGAAAGCTTTGCCTGCTCCGGTCACGATGAGTACGCGCGCGTCGGATGCCTCCACTTCCTCGAGCGCGCGCAGCAGGTCGTCAATCAACTCGAAGCTGATGGCGTTGCGCTTGTCGGCACGGTTCAGCGTGATCGTAGCTATGCCGGAATCGTATGCAAGTTGAATCGTTTTGTAGTTCACTTCGGTCATATCCGGGAATGTTTAATCGTCGCTAACGGAATTCGAATACCGCGCCCCGATCTCGGCGTTCGCGCGCAGCAGCGTGTCCAAAGGCTTCAGGAGCGGCAACTCAGCGCCACGCTGTTTCAGCACTTCAATCACTTCCTCGGTGGCAATGTTGCCGACCAATGCATCTTGCGCGAAAGGGCAACCACCGAGCCCGCCCAACGCCGAATCGAAGCGGCGGCAGCCCGCGTCGTACGCGGCAAGAATTTTCGCCGCGGCATGCTCGGGACGGCTGTGCAGGTGAACTCCAATCTCGAGGTAATCGTACTTCGCCATCACCGCGCCGACGAGTTCGCTGATCTGTTCCGGAGTGGCCATGCCGACCGTGTCAGCCAAAGAAATCATACGCAGGTTGTCGACTTCCAGCAGCGAGATTGCCTCAATTACTTCCTCCACGCTCCACAGATCGCCATAGGGATTGCCGAATGCCATCGAGATATAAACCACGACATCGAGCGCGGCATTGTCGGCCTTCGTCTGAATCTTTTCCAGTTCCTCGAGCGCCTGTTCCGCGGACTGATTCTGATTCTTGCGTAAAAAAGTCTCCGAAATCGAATAAGGAAATCCCAAAGTATGCACCGCTTGCGTTTCGATGGCGCGCTGCGCACCTTTTTCATTGACTACGATGCCAATGATCTCCACGTCGTCCGGCGGATCGAGTTCCTTCAATACTTCTTCCGAGTCCGCCATCTGCGGTACGGCTTTCGGCGACACGAACGAAACCGCGTCGATATGCTTGAATCCAGCGCTGATCAACGCCTGCAAATAGGCGCGCTTGATGTCGGGCGGAATCTGGCCCTTCAGCCCCTGCCAGGCGTCTCGCGGACACTCGATGAGCTTCACAGACATATTGAGCCAATGGGCGATTGAGTCATTTAGCGATTGGTAAAACCTAAAGCCACGAGAACGAGCAATGGCTCGATCACTCAATCGCCCGATGGCTCAATCTTCTTATGTTTGCAGCACTCCCACTTTGAACTCGGCCACCTCCGGATTCAGCGCGGCTGCTTCCAGAGCCTGAGTGATGGCATCGCGGGTCTCGATGGGATCGATGATCTTGTCGATCCACAGCCGGGCCGCGCCGTAGCGCGGATCGGTCTGCTCGTCGTAAGTTCGCTTAACCGAATCGTACAACTCCTTCTTTTCTTCCTCGCCCAGCTTCTGGCCGCCGCGCTCGAGTTGTTTCACCTTGATCTCCACCAGGGTTCCCGCCGCTGAATCGCCGCTCATCACGGCGTAGCGCGCCGTCGGCCAGGCAAAAACGAATCGTGGATCGAATGCCTTGCCGCACATTGCATAGTGTCCCGCGCCGAACGACCCGCCCACAATCACAGTGATCTTCGGCACCACGGAGTTCGATACTGCATTCACCATCTTCGCGCCCGCCTTGATAATGCCGCTCCACTCCGCGTCCCGTCCCACCATAAAGCCGTTCACGTCATGAAAAAAAACCAGCGGGATCAGGTTCTGGTTGCAGTCCATGATGAAGCGAGCCGCTTTCTCCGCGGATTCGGTGTAGATCACGCCGCCAAACTCGATCCGCTTGTGGCCTTCGTGGTCCGTAGCCTGCGCGTGCAGCTTCTGGTTGGCGACAATTCCCACGGCGAAGCCGCCAATGCGCCCATAGCCGCAGATCAGCGTCTTGCCATATTCCGCCTTGTACTCGTCGAAGCGGCTGCCATCGAGCACGCGCGCAAGAATCTCTTTCATGTCGTAAGGCCGCGCCGGGGAGGAATCGTAAATGCCGTAAATCTCCTCAGCGGCCAGCGCGGGTGCGACCGGCTTCTTGCGGTCCCAGGGAGATTGCCGCCGGTATCCCCACTTTTCAACGATCGAGCGAATCCGCGCCAGGCAAGCCGCTTCATCCGGTTCGCGAAAATCCACCGTGCCGCTGATGCCGGCATGCATGGCTGCTCCGCCCAGCTCTTCCGCCGAAACTTTCTGTCCGATCGCGGCCTGCACCAGCGCCGGGCCGGCCAGAAATAAGCCGCTGCCGTCGGTCATCAGAACGTGATCGCACATTACCGGCAGGTATCCGCCGCCGGCCACGCACATGCCCATGATGGCCGCGATCTGTGGAATGCCCATAGCGGACATCACGGCGTTGTTGCGGAAGACGCGGCCGAAGTCATCCGTGTCGGGAAACACATCTTCCTGCAGCGGCAGAAATACTCCCGCCGAATCCACCAGATACACAGTCGGAATGCGGTTCTCGATGGCGATGTTCTGAGCGCGAATCACTTTCTTCGAGGTCATCGGGAAAAACGCTCCTGCCTTCACCGTGGCGTCGTTCGCAATGATCATCACCATGCGCGTCTGGATGCGCGCCAGCCCCGTGATCACACCTGCGGCCTGCGCTCCACCCCACTCTTCATACATGCCATGGGCGGCGTAGATTCCCAGCTCGAAGAATGTTCCCGGATCCACCAGAAGCTCAATCCGCTCGCGTGCGGTGAGCCGCCCCTTGGCATGCTGGTTCTCAATGGCTTTCGTTCCGCCGCCCTCGCTGATCTTCTCGCTTTCGTTGCGGACCTGGGACATAAGATCGGCGAGAAAGCGCATGTTGGCCTCGAATCGCGCCGAGGTGGGATCGACTTGCGTCGTCAGGACGTTGGCAGTCTTCGACGAGTAGTCTGGAGGAGCTTCGCTGCGGTCAGCCATGAGTATGGACGAAGAGATCGGACTGTTTACGGTATACCACTCCCGCCGGACCGCGCAACGGAAGGCAGGCCGCCTTCGCGAACAGAGACGCTCAAGAAGACGGATCGAACCAGTCGAAGGGAGGGACTTTTCGGAGCCGAGTTATTGCAGATGCAGATGGCCGAGCAGGGCCTGAAAGCGCCGCTCCGAATGGAGGTTCGTCCAGACCGGGTCGACCTTGAGATAAATCAGCGCCGGTTCGGACCATCGATAGCAATCTTCAAGTGCGTTGAGCGCCGCCGTATTTCTGCCCAGCGTGGTATTCGCCTCCGCTGACGAGCAGGAATCGATCCTGAATGGTTTCGGGCTTGCCAGACTGCCTACTTCCGGAGGTCTGGCCATCTCCTCCATGGTGGCTCGGAACCCACCCCGAGCATAAATCCGTTGCAAAGATTGACCCCGGTCGGGAAAACCGGAGAGCCGGTTATTTTCCACGCTCTCCTCTAGCCAGAGATCGTACTGCCCAACCTGGCGGTAGTATTTCTCGAGGTAGAAGTGCGCCGGTATGAAGTTAGGGTTCAGGGCTAGAACCTTGCGGTAGTTTTGCAGCGCCGGCTCGTAACGACCGGCCAGATAATACCCAAATCCAACGTCAGCGTTGATGATCAAAGAGAGTGGGTCCAATTCGCGGGCGCGCTCTAATTCCGCGATCGCCTCTTCATGGCGGCCTTCCGGGCCCAGCAGGAGATTGCCATACCAATGGTGGGCGCGGGCGAAGTTGGGATTCAGTTCAATCGCCCGGCGGAACTCCTTTTCGGCGCCCTGCCAATCCCAGTCATGCAGCACCTTCACCGCGGCCAGAGAGGTGTGCGCTTCCGCCAGCGAGCTGTCGAGTTGAAGTGCCTTCTCGGCCGCTGCCTCAGCCTCGGCCATATTGCCTACGCCATCTCCGTAGAGCGTTAGCAGAGTATGGCAATCTGCCAGCCCGGAATAAGCCAGGGCGAATTCGGGATCTTTCTCGAGCGCCTGGTTGAAATACTCGATCGCTTGGCGAAACCCTTGCACATTTCTTTGGTTCCAGGCGTAGCGGCCATGCAGGTAAAGATCGAAAGCCTCCGGGTTCACGGCGCGCGGCCGTCGCAGCCGTCCAGTCTCTGCGGCGCTCAAATTGAGTTTCACCTGGTTAGTAATCGCCTCCGCCACGCGCGCCTGCAGAGAAAGCACGTCTTTCAGGTCGCCATCGTAGGCTTCAGCCCAGATGTGGCGATCAGTCGCCGTCCTGATCAACTGCGCCGTGATTCTTACTCGATCGCCCGAACGCAGCACCGAGCCCTCCACCACGGCATCCACCCCCAACTCGCGCCCAATCTGTGGGAGCGGTTTGCGCGTTCCTTTGTATTGCATGATCGAAGTCTTTGAAACCGCCTTGAGATCGCGAAGCTGTGCCAGATCGGTGATGAGTTCGTCGGTCATCCCGTCGACGAAATATTCCTGGTCGGGGTCGTTCGAGAGATTCTGCATCGGCAGCACAGCGACCGAGCGAATCGAGGCGGGAGCCGGCTCACCGAGCCACTTCTGCTTCCAGCCCGATCCTTCCACCAGGACCACCAAGGCTACGATAGCCAGCCCGCCCAGGAGTCCAGCCATCAAGCCGCGCTGGGCGGCCGAGTGTCGAGTCGGGGCCCCAAATCCGTCCGCGCCTGCCGCAGAAACCGGATAGGAATCGATTTCAGACCCCAAACTCGCCGCAGTCTTGGCCGGCAAATCTGCAAGCCCGGCGTGATCTTCTGGAAAAACGCTAAATACATTGCCTGAAGAACCTGAAGAAGAAGCTGAGGAGATCGGCTTCAGGCCGTTACCACCGTTGTGGCCGTTGCCATGTCCGTTGCTTGGGTCGAATTCCCGAACCTCACTGACGAAGCGGTATCCCCGCTTCGGCACGGTCTCAATGTAACGCGCCCCATCCTCCCCATCACGCAGGGCCTTGCGCACCAGGTAAACGACCTGGCTCAAGTTGTTCTCCTCGACCACGGTGTCGCGCCATACGGTTCTCATCAGCGCGTCTTTTTCCAGCAGCCGCCCGCTATTCTCCACCAGCACCAGCAAAGTATCGAAAGCCCGAGGCGGAAGTTCCATCCGCGCCGCGCCATGCCGCAGAAGACGCTCGCCGGGGTCCAATACGAAAGGACCGAACTCGTAAAGGTGCCTTACTGCTTTATCCATAGCTCCTTAGAAAGCTCCTGAGAAAATCTTCACAAAAAAATGAGGTCTGCTAAGGACTTCCAGGCAGGGTGTGCGGCACAGTTGCGAACGCATCACGCAGTGGAGGACCTGGGAGTCCGTTCGGCGAGAAGTCTATTCGAGCCTGGCGAAGGCTTGGAAGAGCACGAACGTGGTGGTGGGGGCCACTTTTCTCCTAGGCTCGAAGGCTCTAGTGCATGCAAGCACCGCAACTTCATAGTTTTGCCGGCTTTTTTTTTCGACCGGAAACCTACGGCCGAAGCCGGCAAGCAGGGTCGCAGGGGGAGGATTTACGAGCCGCGGCTTTTGATCTCAGGCAGTACGGGGGAGAGGGCAAAACTGCTTCGTCAGGCCTGAGAAACCCAAGCCGGAAGGCTCCAAATCCCTTCCCCGGGCCGCTGCCTGCGTTAAGACTAAGCCCGGCGGTCCAACCACTCCTCCAACCGGCATCCATCTTCCTCCAGAAGAAACGTTCCGACGCCGAAGCATTCCCCGAAGATGCGGTGCGATTCCTGATCGCGCGCCGCTCGCGAAATCCATTGTTTCCCCACCTGGTACTGCGAGGCCGTGAACCATTTCTGCGGCAGCACCTCCACCAGCCCTGCCTGCAGGTAGAAAACGAAAAGAGCGAACGCCGGGTCGTCATTCGACATTGCCTTATAGCTGGTGGGGACGATCAACTCATCCACCGTCGCCAGTTGCGGCGGAACTTCGATCTTGTGCATGCCCGGGCCCAGCGTGAGCGGAACCTCGAACTCTGCGACCGGCGGGGTTTTGGCATAAATGCGATCGGAAGATTGTTTGAACCATCCTGCAATCTCAGCCAGATCAAACGGTTCAAGCCGATCCGGATCGAAACCGGTCAGCCGAATGTTGCGTCCCTCTGGACACCAGATGCCGAGACAACTCGGCGAAGCCAGAAACGGCCGGCAGTAGGTATTCAACGCCAGCCGAAGCCGCTCGGGCTCCTGCTGCGGCGCGAGCGAAACCACATATCCCACCGGGCCTTGATCGCCTTGATGCGTCCAGGCAAAAGGCTGCCCCGCCGCAGAATGAAACGTTGGAAAGGTCTTCCAATACCAGGGCGCAGGACCAACCGTACGCTCAAGTTCTTGCCGGATGCTTGCCAGGTTCGGATTTGGCACGATCAGCCTGCGGTGGGAACGCCCGCACCCTTCACATTCGCACGGATAAATTTCACGATGTCGTCCATGGCCGTGCCCGGCTGGAAGACCGCCGCCACGCCGCGTTTCTTGAGAGCTTCGATATCCTGATCGGGAATAATCCCGCCCACCAGCACCAGAACGTCATCCATCTTGTTCTGTTTGATCAGGTCCATCACCCGCGGCACGATGGCGTTATGCGCGCCGGAAAGAATCGACAGACCAATGACCTGAACATCTTCCTGCAGCGCCGCGCTCACAATCATCTCCGGGGTTTGCCGCAACCCGGTGTAAATCACTTCCATGCCGGCATCGCGCAGGGCCCGCGCAATCACTTTGGCGCCGCGGTCGTGCCCGTCGAGCCCGGGCTTGGCCACCAGCACGCGGATCTTGATGTCTGCCATTCCATTCATTTAAACACAGGGGCTACATTGCATCACAGTGGGCCTTTTCCGCTCTTCTTGCCAACGCTCCTGAGAATCGCAAATAGCAGACCCGAATAGATGGTTGCATTTACGAGACCTCCAAGCGCGTACCAAACTGGCAGAGCCGGCAAATACACGCCGCTCGCGTAGCCGTGCACTCCGCCGCTGAGAGCGTAGACGACAAACAGACCGGGCAGGAAAACGTAATTCGGTACGTTGGGGAAGAGGAACGAAAAGGCCGCCGCAGCTAGGGTCAGAACAACGCCCATGAGAGTTGCTTTCCCGAACGTTGACCGGAGAATCATCTCTGCGACCGTACCACCAGGTCCTCAACGACTAAAGTGTTGTTGTATCGAGGCTCTTCCACAGATACCAGCACGCCACGCTGCGATAAGGCTCCCAGCGTTTTGCGATCTTCTCCATCTGCTCCGGACTGGGCAGCTTGATCTTCCGCTTGCGACTTTTCTTTTTTGCCGCGGCTGACTTCTTCGCCGCCTTCGCGCGCGATCGATCGAGATAGTGTTTGTGGATGGCCATGCGAATCGCAAAGTCGCCCGTCGGCAGAACATTCTCACGCTTCAGCGTGAACATCAGAAACATCTGTGCAGTCCACACCCCAATGCCTTTCACCTGCGTCAGATGCTCGACCACTTCTGCGTCCGGCAGCTCCGGCAGCCGCGCGAAATCTAGGAGCCCGTTCGAGGTCTTCGCCGCCAGGTCTTTCAGATATGCAGACTTCTGTTTCGACAATCCCGCGCCGCGCATCTTTTCATCGCTCAGCTTGAGGATGCCTTCCGGCGTGAGCGGCTCGCCAGCCAGCGCGGCAAAGCGCTTAAAGATGGTTTCTGCGGCTTTGCCGTTCAGTTGCTGGTAGACGATGGCCTCGGCCAGGCTGTGAAACTCCGCGGGCCCAAACTGCATGCGGCACGGCCCATGGCGTTCGATGATCGCTCGCATCACGGGGTCGGATTTCTTGAGATGATTGAGTGCTCTCTGCATGGATCTATATCTTAATCACAAAGTGGGCTGATGGCGAATAAAAAACGAATCTCCAGGGCGACCTAACGGGCGCATAGCGGGCTTGGCTGCAAATTGGTGGCGGCAGCGTTTCTCGATTGGGCGAGCGTGGATTGTCGCGTGGCCTTGCGCCCTCAGTTGCGAGGAACGATGATTATCCGCTAGCTTTGGCCGGCGGAAGCTGGAATCCAATGCGCCGGCGTAGCGGCGCCTTGGGAGTCATGAGCTCCTTGATCGCTCCGATCAGATCCTGGATTACGAAATCGTGGGTATCTAACCGGCTCTCCAATTCAGCAATTTTTCCCGCGAGTCGACGGTTCGTGGACAGCATCTCGCGCAAGCGTACAAATGCGCGCACCACAAAAACGCTCATTCGGACAGCCCGTTTGGAATTCAGCACCGTTGCAGCCATAATGGCCCCGTGCTCGGTGAACGCATGTGGCGTATACCGGCGCCCACCACGGGTTTTCTTTGAGGTCGCAATTTGCGACCTCAAAGCGCCGTTCTCCCTAACGGTTAGCTGGAACATGAAATCAGAAGGGAATCGGTCCTGATTACGTTTTACCTGTTCGTTGAGCCGCTTCACCGTCACGCCATAAAGCCGCGCGATGTCGACGTCGAGGATGACGCGCTGATGGCGAAGAATTAAGATCCGCGACTCCACGGCGACGGCGGATGTCGCCGGAAGTTTCGGCATCCTGAGAAGCGTTGCCTTTTTCTGGTTTTTCATTTGGGTCACCATTCGTGATCTCAATGATAGCCCGAGGAAGCGGGGCACTTCCGGCAATAAGATCTCAAGCTCCCATGCGCTTCCCATTTTGGTCTAATTCGTATCGGTCGATTACCGCTAGGTGATGCTCACTTCCGTATAAGTCCCATAAACCTCGCGCAGGGCTTCGCAAATCTCGCCCACTGTCGCGTAGGCTCGCACCGCATCCACGATGTAGGGCATGGTGTTCGCCGGGGAAATATTTCCGCTCGTGCCTGCATTCGGCTCCTGGGCAGCGGCTTTTTTCACCGCATCAAGTCTCCGCCGCACTTCTTCATTCGAGCGCCGCGATCGCAGTCCTTTCAACTTGGCCGACTGCTGCCGTGCGACACTCTCGTCGATATAAAGAATGCGCGGTGACTCTTCCTCGATGACGAACTCGTTCACGCCCACAATAATCTTTTCCTTCGCCTCGGCGGCACGCTGATATTGGTAGGAGGCCTCCGCGACTTCCTTTTGCGGATAGCCGCGCTCGATGGCCTTTGCCATGCCTCCCATCGCGTCCAGCTTGCCGAAGTAGTCGAATGCGCCTTTTTCCATTTCGAGTGTCAGGTTTTCCAGAAAATACGAGCCACCTAACGGATCGACGGTCTGCGTGACTCCTGATTCGTAAGCGATGATCTGTTGCGTGCGCAGAGCAATGCGGGCTGCTTCCTCGGTGGGCAGGGCTAGAGCTTCATCGTAGGAGTCGCAGTGCAGCGACTGCGTGCCGCCGAGCACCGCGGCCATAGCCTGCAGGGCCACACGCGCGATATTGTTCATCGGTTGCTGCGCCGGCAACGACACTCCGGCAGTCTGCGTGTGAAAGCGCATCAGCCAGGTGCGCTGGTTCTTCGCACCGAACCGCTCTTTCATGACCCGTCCCCAAATCTTGCGGGCAGCGCGGTATTTCGCGATCTCCTCGAAAAAATCGTTGTGCGCATTGAAAAAGAAGCTGAGCCGGGGACCGAAATCGTCCACGTCAAGGCCCCTTCTGCGAGCCCACTCAACGTACTCGATGCCGTCATACAAGGTGAAGGCCAGTTCCTGCAGCGCCGTCGAGCCGGCCTCGCGAATGTGGTAACCGCTGATAGAAATTGTGTTGAAGCGGGGCGTGAATTTCGAGCCAAACTCGAAAGTGTCGATCACCAGGCGCATCGACGGCACTGGCGGATAGATGTATTCCTTCTGCGCGATGTATTCCTTGAGAATGTCATTCTGAATCGTGCCGGAAATCTTTTTCCAGTCAGCGCCCTGCTTCTCGGCCACCACCAGATACATCGCCCACAGTACCGAGGCGGGCGAGTTGATCGTCATCGAGACTGTGGTTTTTTCCAGGTCGATGCCGCCGAAAAGAATTTCCATGTCTTCGAGCGAATCGATCGCCACACCGCACTTGCCCACTTCCCCTTCGCTGGCCGGATGATCAGAGTCATATCCCATCAGCGTGGGCAGGTCGAATGCAACGGAAAGACCGCCGCCGCCGTGCTCGAGCAAATACTTGTAGCGCTGGTTGGTTTCCTCAGGAGACGCGAATCCAGAGAACTGCCGCATGGTATAGAGCTTGCCGCGATATCCGGTGGCGTGAATGCCGCGGGTGAACGGAGGCGCTCCGGGGAATCCCAGATATTTTTCTTCGCTCCAGTCCTCGGGAAGATCGGCCCGCGTGTAGAGGCGGCGTACCGGGACAGCCGAAATCGTCGTGAAGCGGGCGTGCCCGTGCTCATCGAGGTTCACGCCGGTGGGCGCGCCAATCGGCTGCTCGGGAGATTTCTCGAGCGCAGGCGCCAGTGTCTTCTCGGCCCATGCTTTTTCTGCGGCGGACGGATGGCGGTTTTCAAAGACCTCGGCGATAGGACTTTCGGCAACCTGCGGCTTAGACGGCTTCTTCTGTGGCATGAGGCCCCCAGCGTTCTCTTGTGATGATAGGGAAGCGAGCGCCCGCGGGCAAGACAGCAGCGGCCAACCGGCACGACCGGTCGGTCAGTGCCTGACCGTGCGTCACTTCGACGCATTCCGCGAGAGTTCCCAAGCCTTGGCGTATTTCCACGATACGTAGCCGGCGTGGTAGAGGTGCAGCAGCAGCCCTTCGCGGCCGTCGAGGAATCCGAGCCGGAAGAAGTAGTTGTAGGTGAACGTCGCCAGCGGCCGCAGAACGATGTTGGTGAAACTGAAGCTGCGGTGACCCTTGGCAATCGCCAACTCGGCGCCCAGCGAGGAATAACGGTTCATGTGGCCGAGGTAAAGAGTGAGCGTGGGGTAGGTGTAGTGAATCAACGCATTTTTAAACTGTTCCGTCCGTTGCCGCACTTCGGGCCTTAGTTCGCAGCGGTCGTGCGGGTCGTGGCCGGTGACAAATCCCTGCCGACGCCTGAACAGCCGCAGCTTGGGATCCGGGTAAAAACCGCCGTGACGGATCCATCGGCCCAGAAACAGATTCTTCCGCGGAAGTTTGTAGCCGCTTGCAGCGTTCGGGTTTGCGATGGCGGTGCGAATTTCATCAGCCAGGCCCGGACTCACTTCCTCATCCGCGTCCAGCAGCAGCACCCAATCCTTGGTGCACAGCTCGATCGCATACTGCTTTTGCGCCACATAGCCGCGCCAGGGTTCAACCGTGACTTGGGCTCCGTGCTCGCGTGCGATCTCGCAGGTGCGGTCCCTCGAGCCGGAATCGACGAGCACGATTTCATCGGCCCAGCGTACGCTGGCCAGCGTGCGGCCGATATTCGCCTCTTCGTCCATCGCCACGATCGCCACGGAGATTGTCATAAGAAAATTGCTGATTGCGAATTGTTGATTGCTGATTGAAACCAAACACTCTGTTTCTCAATCATCAATCTTCAATCATCCATCAGGAATCAGCAATTGACTCCTCCGCCACCGCTTTGCGGCTTCGCACCTCCGATAGCAAAAATACGATCAGGATGAACAACTCAGGTTCGATGGGGTGACGGTAGCGGGCATGCGGGAACACGAAATAGTAGACGGTGGGATAAGTAGCGATGAGTCCGCCGAAAAGCCAGGCTCCGGGCCGCTTTTGGCGAAGCGCACGGCCGAGTCCCCAGATCCCCAGCACTGACGATGCCAGGAAAAGCGAACTGCGGAAATCCCAGGACGCAGTGCTGTCCGTCGGCCGGGGCACTCCGTTCCAGAAATAAAAGAAGCGCTTCGCGCTGATCAGTGCGAACCGCTTCGGGTGCTCGCGAATCCACTCGAACGCCAGCCGTCTGCAGTCGGCCTCGTAGGCAATTTCTCCCATGCGCTGAAACTTTTCGAGTTCCAGTTTATTGAGATTCGGCTGCAGGGTCGCGATCAGCATCCCGTCGGCCATCTTGTTGTTGCCGAGACGAAACTGCAGTCCGAAATCGTCACGAATAAAAACAAAGCGGCCGAAGACCCCGTAATTGCGAACTAGCCACGGAGATAGAACCAGAAAGAACATGAAAGAGGAAAGTACGACGCCAGCGAGCGACTGCAGGCCGCGCCGGTATCTCCGCCGCCACACCCAAAGGCCGCAGAACGGCAGAAAGGCGAGCATCGCGGGGTTTGCCAGAGCTCCAACGCCCCACAATATTCCCAACAGTGTCCATCCGCGCCAACCCGGCCACTGCTGCAGTTCGAGCGAGACCAGGAAAATCAACGCCAGCATCAGCGGCGTGAAGGTCGTATCCCAGATCCAATGAACGGACCAATACCAGACATACGGATTAAGCGCCCATGCCCAGGCCGACCAGAGTGCCACGCGCGGGCCGAAGGTTCGGTATGCAATCAGAAAAACCGGAAGGGTAGTGAGCGACGCGAACAGGCTGTTGATCGAAAGCAATACCCACGCGGATGCATGAGTGTAGATGCCAAAAACCTTGAAGACCCCGCCAATCAGGTAGGGATAAAGCGGCGGCTCCCAGGCGGTGGGACCAGTATTGCCTCCGTAAGGATTGCTGAAGCCCTGCCCCAGCGCGATGGATCGACCCACGCGGCCCATCTCAAAGCCAAAGCCGAAGTTATCTTCTCCTGAGCGTGTGCGGTATTGGCGGAAAATTCCGATCGCCACCAATTGCAGAAGAAACGAAAGCAGCACCATCCACAACACCGATCGCGGCATGGCAGGCAGTCTCGCTCGTTCCATCACGGGGGAGTTTATCAGGTCTAAGCAGGCGCCTCGCGCAACCTAGGGTTGCCCTCCCGACGACGGCGGCGACTGCACAGGCTGCTCCGCCGGATTCGTGTCTTGCCGAGGCACGACGTAAGGAACCTTGGGTAGGTGCGTGACCTGGCCGCGCGTGGCGTCGGCCACGTTGATGCCGGTATGGTCAAGCAGCAATCCCGTGGCGCGATCCAGTTCGATGCGCGACTTCTCATAGGCCGCCTTGGCCGAGACCAGATTCGACTCGTTCGTAGTAAGGATCGAGGCATCCTGCAGGATCGCGGTGGTGGTGGTGAGTCCGACTTTCAACTTCTGCTGATCGGCATCGAGAGTCTGGCGGGCGAAGTCGACCGCGTACTGGGCGGCTTGGACGGCGGCACGATTCTGCTTCACGTCAAACTGCGCGTTCCGCACTTCGATGCGTATTTGATTTTCCAGTTGATGCAGCCGCACCTGTGCCTGGCGATACTCGAGTTCCGCTCGCACCTGGTTGGCCTGCGCTTCGCGATTGCGCAGCGGAATCGTCAGGGTGAGTCCGACACCTTTGTCAGGAGCGGTGCCGTTAAATAGCTGGTTCAGCGTGCTGCCATAGCTGACGGGACCGCCATTGGAAAACGGAGGCGGAGCGGTGGAGCCGCTAAAACAGCTTGAGACGGCAGGATTACAAGGTGGCGTCAGCACAGCGGGATTGACGTTCCCACCCACTCCCGATCCGCTGTAATAGGCGAAGGCATCCAGCGTAGGCAGCAAGGCGTTGCGGACGGCTTTGCTGCTGAGGTCGCGGGAACTAAGATCAATGCGCGATTCGACCAGTTCCGCACGATGATCGAGAGCTTGATTGATCATGTCTTGAATGGGAACCGCCGCTTCTTCCTGCGGAACCTGCATGGCGGAAGTCGGAATCATATCGGCGTCAGCCAGCACCGGATCGTCCATACTGCGGCTGAGCGCGTTCTTCATCAGCAACTTTTCCAGTTCCAGATTGTTCTGCGCCAGAATCAGGTTCTGCTCGTCCGTCGAAACCGTGCTCTGGGCGCTTACCACCTGAATCGGAGGCACAGTGCCGACTTGCGCTTGCTGCTTCGTATCGGTGAGCGCCTTCTGCGCATACGTGAGAGCTTCCTGCTGCACGCGGACGTTTTCGTAGGCGTAGACCAGGTCCCAATACATATCTTCGATCTGATCGACGGTAGTGATGATCTGCAGACGGAAGGCGACGTCGGAAATCTCGCGATTATTCCTGGCAATGCGGATGAAGCGGGTATTGGGAAGAGATCCAAAACCCTGCAGCAGGTTCTGCGTCACGCGGAACTGGAAGTTCGAAGTGATGCCCGGGCTTAACAGACTGGCGGGACTGTTGGTAGCGAAGTGAGTATTGTTGAATCCCGCGTTCAGAGTAGTTCCCCATTCAAATCCCTGGGTGTAGCCGAAGTTGGCGGTGTAGGTGTTCTGAGAAAGTATGGGAGTGCTGTCCACGGTGGTCGATTCAGCATCATCCTTGTCGAGTTGCAGCATGCTGGTGACGATCGGATCGAAGCTGGTGATGTTCGAGCCGATCCCGAGCGTCGAACTGACCAAGCCGTTGGTGCCGGTGCCCACGCCGCTCGGGGCTACGGTGGTGCCTCCAGTGCCGGAGCCCACGGTGCCGCCGAGGCCGCCCACGCCGCCACCCGGAGTGTTCTGCACGATGCCGGCATTGACGCCGAGAATGTTTGCGCCCGACTTGGCCCGCAAGTAATCAGTGTCGGCGATGTTGAGGTTGTAACGGGCGATATCGATGTCGAGATTGTTTTCCAGAGCGAGGGCGACGGCGTCGTCGATCGAAAGATAAATCTTGCCGTCGCGCATCAGCGAATCGATGCGCGGCGAGTTGCCTAGATTCGGTTGCGCCACCTGCTGCGGCTGGTAGGGCCGCAGGAAATGAGGAAAAGCCGAGCGCGGCTTGGAATAATCCTGCAGGTGAACCGTCTGCGGCTGGGCGGGGGCTGCCGAAGTCTGGGGCGTGGTCTGCGGGGTAGGAGCGGCGGGAACATCCTGAGCCCGCATGCACGGCCGCAGCTGCAGGCAGGCCAGAAGGGCAGAGGCCGTCAACAGCAGAGCTGGCCGCCGGCTGGCCGCGGTCATTCGGGACGGAAGCAAGAGCATGATTCGTCTCCTTGAGTAAGCACGGACGTCCATCGTGTTAGAGCGACAAATATGGATTTTGAGAATTGGATGTGGAAAACATAAAAGCGTCACTCCATCTTAGCGGGACGGAGCGGATGAAGTGGACGCCCGTTGCAAAGATTATTGTAAAGAATTGTGAGGAAGAAAAATAAGGCGCGGTGAGAAACCGCGCCTGTTTTGCCCGCTACGCGCTACTGTGGTTGCTGCGCAGGTGCCGCCTGCAAGGGCTGGGTCACGGATGGCATATCCGTGCGCGGGGCGATATAAGGCACGCTCGGCAGGCGCGTGACCTGGCCCCTGGCTGCATCATCAATGCTGATTCCGTCATGATCGAGCAGCGCCCCGGTGGCGCGGTCCAGTTCGATCCGCGACTTTTCATAAGCGACTGTGGCATTCACCAGGGCTGATTCGGACGTTGCCAGCTGGCTTTGATACTGCAGAACCAGCGTGGTGGTCGAAGTGCCGAACTGATATTTTTTCTGCTCGGCGTCCAGCGACTGCCGCGCCAGCTCCGCGGCGGCTTTCGCGGAGTCAACACTGGCCCGGTTTTGCTGCACGGCGTACTGCGCGTTGCGGATCTCGATCCCCACCTGATTCTCGATCTGCTGCAGCCGCATCTGGGCCTGCCGGTATTCCAGTTCCGAACGGATCTGTACGGCCTGCGCGGCGCGGTTGCGCAGAGGAATGTTGAGTTGCAGGCCAACGCCCTTGTCCGGCGAAGTGGAGTTGACGAGCTGGTTCAGAGTGGAGCCAAGGCCCGTCGGGGAAGCTGTGAAGTCCAGCCCGCTGGGACCGCCTGTAGAACTGGCGCAACCGAGGGCGTCCTGGATCGGAGTCGGATTGGGGGTAGCGCAAAGGTCAGCTGAGTTTTGTGTGCCGCCGAGTCCAGCACCACCGTAGTAAGCGAACAGATTGAGTGTCGGCAACAACGCGCTGCGGACCGCTTTGTTACTCAGCTCGCGGCTGTTCAAGTCAATACGCGATTCGACCAGTTCGGGGCGATGGCGGAGCGCGTCATTGATCAGATCCTCCGCCGGCACGACCGGCTCCTGAGCGGGGATCTCCATGGTTGAGGTGGGAATTACGTCGGCAGTGGCGAGCGCGGGGTCCTTCAGAGTTCGGGTGAGCGCATTCTTCATCAACAGTTGTTCCAGTTGCAGGTTGGTTTGCGCAGCCGTTACCAGTTGCTGATCCTGCGCGACCGTACTTTGCGCACGCACGGTTTCGATAGGAGCCAAACTGCCGATCTCGACCTGCTTCTTCGTATCGGAAAGGGTCTTCTGGGCAAAGGCCAGCGATTCATTCTGTACGCGGGCATTCTCGTAGGCGTAGACCAGGTCCCAGTAAATGTTTTCAATCTGGTCTACCGAGTCGATGATCTGCAACCGAAAAGCCACATCAGTCAGCTCGCGATTGTTTTTAGCGATGCGAATGAAACGCGTGTTGGCCGGGAATCCGAAACCTTGCAGCAGCGGCTGAGTGATGGTTGCTTTAAAGCTTGAGTTGAGCTGAGGGCTTAGAGAAGAAAAAAAGCTGTTTGTGGTTTGCCGGGCGTTGCTGAACGACACGTTCAAATTCATGCCCCATTGAAACGCCTGGCTGTATGCGAAATTAACCGTGCCGGTGTTCTGAATCAGGCTACTGCCGGGAAGCACACCCTGAAAGATGGAACTTGCCTCCTGGCTGAAATGATCTTCCTGCAGCGTGCCGGTGACGACCGGGTCGAAGCTGTTGATTACCGGCCCGAGGCCAAGAGTCGAACTGACCAGGCCGTTGGTGCCGGCGCCGATGCCGCCCGCTCCCAGGCTCGTGCCGCCGGTCGACGCTCCGGCAGTCGCGCCGATACCGCCGACACCTCCGCCCGGCGTGTTCTGCACCACTCCGGCATTGACGCCGAGAATGCTGGCTCCAGCTTTCGCGCGCAGCACGTCGGTGTCGGCAATGTTCAGGTTGTAACGCGCGATGGCGATATCCAGATTATTCTCCAGCGCAAGAGCAATCGCATCGTTGAGCGAGAGATAGAGCTTGCCATCGCGCATGAATTGGTCAATGCGCGCCGTGTTGGCCAGGCTCGGGTCGGCCAGATGCCGCGGCTCGTAGGGCCCAATCGGGTTGGGAAAATGCGATACCGGCTTGGAATAATTCATCACCGGAAGCCGCCGTGTTTCCGGCGTATTTTGCGGAGTGGGCGCAGCGGGCGGTTCCTGGGCCCAGGCTGTGACGGCCCAACCTGTAAGCGTCAGCGTTCCCAATAAAACCTTAGCCATGGTCAGAGGGATATTTGCGGTTAAGCGTGCGAATGGCATCTACTCATCTCCGTTCGTAAGGACCAATTCGTTAGGACCAGTTCGTTAGCATCAATTCGTTAAGACCGTTCAACATGAAACTTGGTTGTACGTGAGACAGCCCGGATTCACGCAAAATGGCGGTTCTACTCAGTCGCGGTTCTACCCAGCTGTGGTTCGACTCAATCCTTGATACGGAAGCAGCGGCGCCTTGGTTCCTGAAAATATGTTCCTGAAAGCATTCCTTAAGAACTATGAAAAAGCCTAAGCGACGCTAAGCAGACGAGACCTTAAAGGCACCAGTATATCTGACCCCGCCGCCTCTCTTTCGAGTTCTCCGTGGCGTCGAAACTGATAAAGTTGCTGGCAATGGTCGAGCCACTCTCCGGAGAGCGAAATCACGGTCGCGCAGCGATCCCGTCCCATGAAATGACTTGGATGAACCGGCGCGGCTGCAAGATTTAAAAGATCGCATGCGAAATCTCAAACTGATTCTGTCCTATGACGGCTCAGACTTCGCCGGTTGGCAGGTTCAGCCCGACGCGTTGACCATCCAAGGTACGCTGGCCTCAGCCATTGGACGAATCACCGGGGAAAAGGTATTGCCGCAGGGCTCGGGGCGAACCGATGCCGGAGTGCATGCGCTAGCCCAGGTCGTGACATTTGCTACGGAATCCCCGGTCCCCACCGCGAATTTTGTGAAGGCGCTGAATGATGTTTTGCCGGCGTCGGTGCGGGTTCTGGAAGTAGAGGAGGTCGCGTCTGACTTTCACGCGCGCAAGTCGGCGCGGGCGAAGACTTACCGGTACCGGATTCATCGCGCAGCGGCCTGTCCACCATTTCTGGCCCGATATGTCTGGCACTATCCGTTTCCGTTGGATGAGCAGGCGATGCAGCGGGCCGCCGGGCTGGTCGAGGGCGAGCATGATTTTACTTCGTTCGCCGCAGTGGACCCGGAACGTAGCGCCGGCGTCCCGCCGGCTTTCACAGATGGCGAGAATGCCCCAGGACGAGCAGGTGCCCCGGTCTCGAATGTGCGAAGGATTTTCTCTTCAAGCTGGGAGCGGCAGGGAGATGAGTTCGTCTACGCGGTGAAGGGATCTGGATTCCTGCACCACATGGTGAGAAATCTGGTGGGGACGTTTATTCTGGTGGGAAAAGGGACGCTCCCAGTAGAAGATGTTACGCGGATACTGGAAGCGCGCAGCCGTTCCGCCGCAGGCGCAACCGCGCCGGCCAGCGGCCTCTTCCTGGTGAATGTGGAGTACTGAATCGTTCATGGCGACTAACCTGCACATCGCGGCGCGCAATGTTTCGTCGGTGAATCCAGCGACCGGCAAAGTTCTGCGCGACTTCGAATGTGCAGGCGCGGATGAAGTTCAGGCCGCGGTAGCGCGGGCGCAAGCAGCGCAGACGGCGTGGGGTGATCTCGGCGCGAAGAAGCGGATCGCCGTGTTGCGGGAGTTTCAGTGCAGGCTACATGAAAAGAAAATCGAAATCGCCGAGGCGATCACGCGAGAAGCTGGTAAGCCTGCGGCTGAGGCGCTGACCACGGAAGTGCTGGTAGTGCTCGATGCGGCGCGGTTTCTGATCGACAACGCCTACCGCCTGCTGCGCGATGAACCCCTGCCTCACGGAAATCTTGCGACGAAGTTCAAACGCGGGCGGCTGCTGCGCGAGCCCTATGGCGTGGTGGGAATTATTTCCCCATGGAATTATCCCTTCTCAATTCCCGCGACCGAGACGCTTGCGGCTCTGGTGGCGGGAAATGCCGTGGTGCTGAAGCCCTCGGAGTTCACTTCTCTAGTCTCTATGGAACTGCGATCGCTGCTGCACGCGTCCGGCGTCCCCCAGGACGTGTTTCAGGTTGTGATCGGCGATGGAGCAACCGGCGCCGCGCTGGTTCATTCGAAAATCGACAAGTTGGTGTTTACCGGCAGCGTGGCGACGGGCAAGCGCATTGCGGTTGCGGCGGCAGAGCGGTTGCTGCCCGTAGTGCTGGAGTTGGGCGGCAAAGATCCCATGCTGGTGCTCGACGACGCCGATGTGGACGTGGCTTCGAGCGCCGCGGTCTGGGGAGCGTTCGTCAACGCTGGTCAGACCTGTTTGTCAGTGGAGCGCTGCTACGTGCATCGCAGTCTGTACGAAACCTTTCTTCGCGCCTGCGCGGAGAAGACGAAGAAACTGCGCGTAGGGCCCGGACTGGATCGCGAAACCGATGTCGGACCGATGATTCATGAGCGGCAGTTGCGCATTGTCGAAGCGCACGTGGAAGATGCCGTGGCGCGCGGGGCAAGAGTTTTGACTGGCGGGTCCCGCTTGCAAGAACTGGGGGAGAATTTCTATAAGCCCACCGTGCTGGCCGATGTCACCCACGACATGCTCATCATGCGCGAGGAAACGTTTGGCCCGGTGCTGCCGGTGATGACATTCGACAGTGACAACGAAGCGGTGCGTCTGGCCAACGACTCCGAATATGGGTTGGCGGCAAGCGTGTGGACTCGCGACCGCGCCCGCGGCGAGCGCCTGGCGCGGCGCATCAAGGCAGGCACCGTCATGGTGAACGATGTGGTGTCATGCTTCGGCATCAGCGAAGCACCGCACGGTGGTGTAAAGTCGAGCGGCACGGGACGCACTCATGGCCGCTTCGGGCTCGAAGAAATGGTACGGTTGAAGTATGTAGATGTGGACCTGATGCCCGGCATGAAGAAAGTCTGGTGGTACGGCTACGGCGCGAACTTTTTGCAACAGATGGAAGGTTTCCTCGACGTGCAGTTCGCACGCGATCTAGCGGCGCGCCTGCGTGGAGCACGAAAGGCGGTCGGTGTGGTTGGACGCAAGCAGTTGTGAAAGAGAGCACCCAGTACCTAGTACCTAGACTGAAAACTGAGAACTTAACTTAAGAGGTGATTCGTGAGCAATCCTTCAAATACAGATCCGAAACGCGAATTGCTGCGGCATACGCTCGCTACCCTGGCTTATCGCGGAGGCAAGGCCGTCCGCAGCGCTCCCGAGGGCTTCGCCGTGTTTCACGCGGATGAGGGAGTGCGCGCGCCAGGGCAGATTCTGGCGCACATTGGCGACCTGATGGATTGGGGCCTCTCGATGGCGAATGGAAAACGCGAATGGCATGACTCGAAGCCCCTGGCGTGGGAGAAGGAAGTCGAGCGCTTTTTCGCGGCGCTGAAACGATTCGATGATTATCTTGCTTCGGAAGAACCCATTCAGGCGCCGGTGGAAAATCTGTTTCAAGGTCCGATTGCCGACGCGCTGACTCACGTGGGCCAGATCGCAATCCTGCGGCGACTGGCGGGAGAGCCTGTGAAAGCAGAAAACTATTACAAGGCTGAGATCGTGATTGGACGGGTGGGAGCGGAGCAGACTCCGCCGAAGCGGGAGTTCTAATTACGGCATCGCGGCTTTGGCCTCGTGTTTCGCATTCGAGTACAATGACGTTCGTAAGGCCGAATCCAGCGGCGCAAGCGCCGCGCGAACGAGGGTAAGTCCTTTGGCGACTGGCGAAATGACCACTTCGGGCACGCAAACTCCTCCGCAGCTTCCTCATCATAAGGTCAAGATCAAGAAGAACGGGCAGCGCGCCTGCAACGAGAAAAACGAAAAAGGCAAATTCTGTGGCGGGCATTTGAAGCGCTGGTTCTACTCGCAAGATGTGATCGAGCGGGCCTGCGGCGACGCCGAAAAAGCCTGGGGGGTGGATGCCGAGGTCTACCGCTGCGAGCACTGCCAGACGCTTTATTTGCCGAACCCCGCGGAATCCAAAGTGAATGTCGCCGGGCAGGGAATGATTTCGGTTTTCGGGTTGACCTTGCCGCCGAAAGAGAAATAGACAGCTTCTAGCTGCTAGCTTCTAGCCAAACAGGTGCGGTTAGCTAGAAGCCAGGAGCTAGAAGCTAGCAGCTATTTCCCGTGAACACCTCCGAACTCATCTACGACTGGAACGAGAATCATCCGCCGGGGCTGAAGCCGGTGGGGCCGGTGCTGCTTAACGATGAGAGCCTGCGTGATGGGCTGCAGTCGCCTTCCGTGCGCGACCCTTCGATTGCCGAAAAGATTGAGATTCTCCGTCTGATGGAGGCCCTCGGGATCAACTCTCTCGATCTCGGGTTGCCAGGTGCGGGAGCGCGCGCAGTCGAGCATGTGACCGCGCTGGCGCGTGAGATCGTGGCGCACAAGATGAAGATTCGCGCCAACTGTGCCGCGCGGACGCATGAGAACGATATTCGTCCGATTGCGGAGATCGTGCAGAAGACCGGCCTGCGGATCGAGGCCGCAACCTTTATCGGTTCGAGTCCGATCCGGCGGTTTACGGAAGGTTGGTCGGACGATTTTCTTTTGCAGACCACCGAGAAGGCCGTCAAATATGCGGTTTCGCTTGGCCTCGATTCGATGTACGTCACTGAGGATACTTCGCGCTGTGATCCGGAGACGGTGAAGCGGCTTTATTCGACGGCGATCAGTTGCGGGGCGCGCGCCATCGTGATCTGCGATACAGCCGGGCATTCCACGCCCGTGGGCGCGTTCACGCTGGTGAAGTTTGTGATGGAGGAGGTGGTGAAACCCTCCGGCGAAAAGATTCGCGTGGACTGGCACGGGCACAACGACCGCGGCCTCGCCATCGCCAACTCGATTGCGGCGGTGATGGCAGGGGCCAACTGCGTGCACGGGTGCGCCATCGGCCTGGGTGAGCGTGTGGGCAATACGCAGATCGATCAGATGCTGGTGAATCTCAAGCTGATGAGCATTGCGCCATGGGACGAGCAGGACCTCACCCAGCTGAAACAATATTGCCAGGCGGTGTCGCGGGCCACGGGCGTGCCCATTCCGGCGAACTATCCGGTGATGGGGGATGACGCCTTCCGCACAGCAACGGGCGTGCATGCGGCGGCGATCATCAAGGCGTTTCGTAAGAACGATGTTGTGCTGGCCAACACGGTTTACTCGGGCGTCCCTTCGCATGTATTCGGGCTGGAGCAGATCATCGACATCGGTCCGATGAGCGGGAAATCGAATGTGCTGTTCTGGCTGGAGCGGCGCGGCATTCCGGCGACCGACGATCTGGTCGAGCGTATCTTTCAACGTGCCAAAGCGAGTGATCATACGCTGAGCGATGTCGAGATTGCGGAGTGTTTGCCGGCCGCGGGAGTGAAGCAGAACTGAAGCATTCGAAAGCTACGCGCGAGATCCCCTTCGGCTTCGCTCAGGGCAGGCTCTCGCCCCGCTGGAGAGAACGCGGGGCTTCGGGATGACGCATCGGAGAAAGCCGACTAGTGCTGAGGTGACCTGAATGTCCGAACCAATGCGACATGCGATTCTCGGGGCAGGCGGTGTTGGCGGGCTGATCGGCGCTTGTCTCGCGCACGCCGGAGATTTCGTTACGCTCGTCGTGCGGCGCGAGACGCTGGCGCAGTATCCCAAACAACTTCATCTGAAAAGTCCTTTCGGCAATTTCACGGTGAATGTTTCGGTTGATGTGGAAGTGCCTCCTGTCGACGTGCTCTGGATTACGGTGAAGGCCACGCAGCTGGAGCCGGCGCTCGCCGCTCTCAAAAATCCTGATGCGGTGCGAGGGATCGTCCCCTTGCTCAACGGCATTGACCATCTCTCGTTGCTGCGCGCCAAGTACGGTTCTGGCCGTGTGATCCCGGCTACGATCGCGGTTGAGACCGAACGGGTCAGCCCCGGGCACATCGTTCATCGCTCGCCTTTTGCCCGGCTCAATGTGTTGTCAGCCGGACGCGCTCTGCTCGGGGGCACAATCGATCAGCTGCAGCAAATTGGTTTCGAGTGCCGGTTTGTGGACGATGAGCCGACGCTGATGTGGGGCAAGCTGGTCTTTCTGGCGCCCTTTGCGCTCACCACAACCGCGTCGGACAAAACCACCGGCGAAATTCTTGCCGACCCCACTTGGGGGCAGCTGGGATTGGCCTGCCTGCGGGAGGCTTGTGCTGTCGCCGTCGCTGAGGGTGCGAAAGTTGATGCGGATGCTGTGATTGCTGGCGTAATGAAGATGCCGGGAAACATGCGGAGCTCGATGCAGAAAGACGTGGAGCAACATAGGACCCCGGAGCTGGAAGCTATTGCGGGGCCGATCCTGCGCGGAGCTCGGCGGCATGGGATTGAGGTTCCGGCTACAAAGAAGCTGGTGGCGGCGGTCGAGCAGCGGGCGGGGTATGTGGAGAGCCGGCTGGCCTAGAGATCTGGATGAAAAAAAAATCACAGATCGACGGCGTAAAATATCTCGAATCAATCACTTAGAGAGTCCGGTCTGGTCCGAGATCTGGCTAAAATATTGATTGCAAGGAACTTATCCGTAAAATCTCTGCAATCAATAACTTAGCGACGCAGTTGTGTTGACTCGATGCTGCCTTGAGTTGTCAAAGATGTGTGATGTCTGGGAGCGGGCATTTCGTCCGCCTTACCATGATCTCGCGATCGGTGAGGGAAGACAAGGTCGGATGTCACAGCGGGGCTGTGGAAAGGCCGACGTTCGTTTCGCAGCCTGGGACAGGTTATCTTCGACCTTGCCGAGGCCTGGCTCCGACCGGGCTTTCAACCGGGTCCGGAAGGGCGAGAGGCTTCGGGTTGGGTCGGTCTGCAGGCGGACTGGCGGGCCGGAGCGAGCCCCAGCGGCGGAAGCCGCACTCCCAGTAATGTGCTTTCGGCACGACTGAAGTCGTGCCCTTCCCGACCGCGTTGCTGCGCAACCAATAGTCATGAGATCTGGAGGCATGTCCTGAATGTTTACATCGCGGGCGATTGGATTTGTGAGTGGTCCTTACAAGGACGCGAGCGAGGTTCCCAAGGGGCTTGGCGCTAAGCACGAGGCGGATGGTGTGCTTAAGATCCTGCCTGAGTTCGAGCTGGGGCTTACCGACATTGAGGGCTTTTCGCATCTGATCGTTCTCTGGGAGTTCGATCGCGCGCAGGGATTCGAGCTGCTGGGTATGCCGCCCTCCGACAATCGGCCGCACGGAGTGTTTGCGACGCGGTCGCCGCGTCGTCCGAATCCGATTGCTTTGACTATTGTCGAATTGCTTCGACGCGAGGGTAGCGAGTTGCAGGTTCGCGGGGTCGATATGCTGGATGGGACGCCGATTCTCGATATCAAACCCTTGCTGTCAACCATACCGGCTGAGAAGCTGCGACGGGGGTGGTTGGCGGAGGCTGAGGCGCGACGGAGGGGTTGATGTTGTAGGCGTTCGCTCGGGGGCCCCTCTTCTCGCAAAGTGCGCAAGAAATGGGCACCCGGCGACCGGGCGAATGGAGAACAGCAGGTTCCTCACCGGGCTTTCAGCCCGGTTCGGAATGACAAGGATTTTTTGTGGGTCTGAAATTTTTCGACGGTCTGAAATAATGACAAGGATTTTTCGAGGGTCTGAAATAAGGGACGCTGGGACGTTACTAACGTCCATCTTTTGCCGATCCAAGAGCTGAGCCTGGCCGGGTCGATGGGTCGATGGAATTATCTGGTTCCCGCCCAAGGTAATCCCCTTTCTTTCCGGTACGTTGTAATATGGGCGCATCAACCCCCATGAGTCCCGTCCCCCCACGTTCGGACTTGCCCGATGTTGCGCCTACGGTGCAGCAGGATGTGGCGCGTCTGGCGGCGGCGCCGGAGGTGCGTTCGGCTTACAACTGGCTGCGGACGCAGGAACCGCAACTGGCGCAGTGGCAGATGGAGATGGCGCGGATTCCGGCGCCTCCGTTTGGGGAGTCGGCGCGCGCGGCCTGGCTGGCGGAGCGCTTTCGCGAAGTCGGGCTGGACGATGTCCGCATCGACGACGTGGGCAATGTGTTTGGCATCCACCCTGGATTTGGCCAGCGCTATGTGGCGCTGAGCGCGCACATTGATACGGTGTTTCCCGCGAACACTCCGCTGAACGTCCGGCAGCAGGGCAGCCGGATTTATGGGCCGGGGGTTTCTGACAACGGCGCAGGGGTGACGGCGATGCTTGCGATTGCGTCGCTGCTGCGTGCGGTGCGCCTGCGGCACGCGCTGCCGTTTGTGTTTATCGGCAACGTGGGTGAAGAGGGCGAGGGCGATCTGCGCGGCATGCGACACATTTTTTCTACGCCGCGCTGGAAGGATTCGATTGCTTACAGCGTGGTGCTCGATGGCGCGGGCGCGGACACGATTGTGGCTGAGGCTCTCGGAAGCCGGCGCTTTGAGGTGATCGTGCGCGGTCCGGGCGGCCATTCGTGGAGCGATTTCGGCGCGCCTAATCCGATTGTGATTCTTTCGCGTGCCGTCGATGCGTTTACGGCGACGCCTGTGCCGGCTGTGCCGAAGACTACCTTCAACATTGGGGTGATTCGCGGCGGGACTTCGGTGAATTCGATTCCGGAGTCGGCCAGCATGAAGGTGGATATCCGTTCGACCTCGATGACGGAGATGGAGCGGCTGGAGCAGGCGCTGCGGCTGGCGCTGAATCGCGCGGTGGAAGACGAGACGCTGGCGGCGGAGATGCGGTCGCCGGTGCAGAAACGGCCTTCGGGAGTGAGTTGTGAAGTGGTGGCGATCGGCAACCGTCCGGCGGGGGAACTGGCAACGGGGGCGCGGATCCTGCATGTGATTCGCGCGGTGGACACGCAGTTGAATAACGCGGCGCAGGTGCAGCGGGCATCGACTGATGCGAATATTCCGCTGTCGCTGGGGCTGGAGGCAATTGCGATTGGCGGAGGAGGGTCGGGTGGCGGGGCGCACACCTTGCAGGAATGGTTCGACAGCAACGGACGCGAGCTTGGGCTGAAGCGGATTCTGCTGACCATGATGGCACTCGCGGGAGCGGGGGTGGGCGAATGATCCGGAGACCCGAGACCTCGGGGGCTAAAGCCCTCTACCTAGGGAAGAGTCTTTTCGCAGCGCTGAAGCGCTGCGCCACCCGAAAGCCAGGCTGCGCGACGCCAACGCTATACGCAGCCGTGGAATCCCACCTTTCGCAAAGAACGCGAAAGATGGGGCACCCAGCAGTTGTGGAATCCCACCCTTCGCAAAGGACGCGAAGGATGGGGCACCCGGCTTTCTTTGTGGTGTTCATTGCCATAGTCTCCAGTGCGCAGGCGCCGGCGCCGGGTAGCGCGCAGACCCCGACTCCGAGTGCTACGCCGAAGGCGGATACGATCTACTTCCATGCCAATATTTATACGGGTGTGCCCTCGAATTCGCCGTTTGGTTCCACGCTGCGCGAGGAAGCGATCGCGGTGCGGGGTGGGCGCATTCAGGCCGTGGGCAAGAATGTGGACATCATGAAGCTGAAAGGGCCGGAGACGGAGGTTGTTGATTTGGGCGGGCGCTTCGTCATGCCGGGCTTCAACGATGCGCATGTCCACCTGGTGGCGGCCGGACTGCAGAAATTGACGATCGACCTGACCGGGGCGAAGACGCTGGAGGAATTTCGCGAGCGGGTCAAGGCAAGGGTGGAGAAGGCCAAGCCGGACGAATGGATCGTGGGCGGAGGCTGGGATGAAACTCTCTGGCCGATCCCGGCTCTACCCAGCCGCTGGGACCTGGATCAGGTTTCGGATGGGCATCCGGTGTTTCTGGATCGCGTGGATGGGCACCTCGCCGTGGCGAATACCCGGGCGCTGCAACTGGCCAAGATCACCGTGGCGAGCCGCGATCCTGAGGGCGGGAAGATTGACCGCGATGCCAACGGCCAGCCCACAGGAATTCTGCGCGACACGGCGCAGCAGGCGGTGCGGGCTGCGATTCCGCAGCTGACGCACGACGGGCGGCGGCAGGGAATTGAAGTTGCGCTCGCGGACCTGGCCGAGCATGGCGTGACCTCGGCGCAGGATTATTCGCCGGAATGGGAAAATTTTCTGATTTACCAGGAACTTGAAAAGGAAGGCAAGCTGACGGCGCGCATTTCCGAATGGCTGCCTTTTGACGATCTGGTGGACGAGCTGAAGGTGAAGCGTGGGTTCCAAACTGAGTCTGACTTGATGTTGCACACGGGAATGCTGAAAGGCTTCATGGATGGCTCGCTGGGCGGACATACGGCGGCGCTGATGGAGCCTTATGCGGATGATCCGAAGAATTCCGGCTTGCCGCGCTACGAGCAGGCGAAGCTGAATGCGATGGCTACAGAGCGCGTGCTGGCGGGCTTCCAGCTGGGGTTTCATGCGATCGGCGACGAGGGCGTGCAGATGGCGCTGGATGCCTTTGCCGAGGCGGAAAAGGCCGCGCGCGAGCAGAAAGTGAAGGCGCCGAATGGGGGCAGCGATTTCCGTTTGCGCATCGAACATGCGCAGATCACCACGCCGGCACAGATTGCGCGTTTCAAGGAGCTAAAGGTGATTGCCTCCGTGCAACCCAGCCATCTGCTCACTGATATGCGGTGGGCACAGGACCGGCTGGGGGCGAAGCGGGCGGCGAATTCCTATGCGTGGGCGTCATTGCTGAACAAAGGAGTGACGCTGGCCTTTGGCACGGATTATCCGGTAGAGCCGGTATCGCCGTTCCGCGGGCTGTATGCCGCCGTCACGCGCAGGAGCGAGAACGGTAAGCAGGAATATTTTCCCGCACAGAAGCTGACCATGGATCAGGCCATTGCGGCTTACACTACCGGCTCAGCCTTTGCTGAATTCGAGGAGAAAGAGAAGGGCGAGCTGGCGCCCGGGATGCTGGCGGATTTTGTGGTGCTCGACCGCGATATCACCGCGGCTTCCGCGGAGAAAGAGTTGGCGACCAAGGTGTTGCTGACCGTGGTGGGTGGAAGAAGGGTGTACGAGGCGAAGTCGGCGGGCGATTAGCTGGAGCTTCGAATCGAGGTTGCGGTAGGGTGGCAGCGGCCGATCGTTTCTCATCCTTAGCTAATCAATTTTTTGTCATCAGCTTTTCAATAACGCTTTGGCCGGCAGTCATTTCCTTCCATCGGATAAAACGAAAATCGGGATTCGTGCGTCTAAACCCCTGTAACCGTGGGAGCCCGGAATTGCATATTCCGGTGGACTCGGGGGTGGCACTGCGGCTCTGGCAAACGGGTATAATTGAGAATTCGTACAGTTTTCGGAGGAATTCAGGCATATGGATTCGCGGGAGATTTGGGTGCGTTTGAAGACGCATCGCTGGGTTTATTCGTTCAGCATTGTGGCTACGCTGGCTCTGGGTATTTTGATTGGCACGGTGGTTTCCTCTGGAGTGAAGGGCAAGGAGCAGAAGTCCTCGGATCCGACTCCGCTCTCGGTTCCGTCGCCGCAACAGCTTTCCAATACGTTCTCGCAAATCGCCAAGCAGTTGGGGCCGTGTGTGGTCAACATCAACACGGAATCGACTGTTAAGACGCCGCACCGGCGCCGGGGCGAGCAGAATCCCGATGACGACGACAACGGCGGCAATGGCGGGATGGATGACTTCTTCAACCACTTCTTCGGCGGACCGGGTGGGCAAGGCGGGCAAGGCGGTGCAGGTGGCGGCGACGGCTCGATTCGCGAGCGCTCGCTGGGCTCGGGCGTGATCGTAGATGCGAAAGGCTACATTGTTACCAACCGGCATGTAGTGGAGAAGGCGGACAGGATCAGGGTGCGCCTGCAGGACGATCCGCCGGGCGTGCAGCATGATGCCAAGGTGATTGGGGAAGACCAGGAAACCGATCTGGCAGTGATCAAGATTGACTTGGACCGTCCGGTGCCTTCGGCGAAGATGGGGAACTCCGACAGCATGCAGGTGGGTGACTGGGTGCTGGCTATCGGGAGCCCGTTTGGGCAGGTGGGTACGGTGACGGCCGGCATTGTTTCCGCCAAAGGCCGGGACATCGTGCAGGGGCGGCAGTTCCAGGTGTTCATTCAAACTGATGCGGCGATTAATCCGGGGAATTCGGGCGGGCCGCTGGTCAACATGAACGGCGAAGTGATCGGCATCAACACCGCCATTCTGAGCGAGACCAACGCCTATGCGGGCGTGGGATTTTCGCTTCCTTCGAACACGGTGGTGCAGGTTTATAACCAGCTGATCGGACCCGAGCATCGTGTTTCGCGCGGATCAATCGGAATTCAGTTTGATGCGGTCGAGAACCCCGCCATCAACCGCGTCTACGGCGCGGGCAGCGGCATCACCGTGGCGCACGTGGTGCCGGGAAGCCCGGCGGATCAAGCAGGGCTGAAACTGGGCGACACCATTACCACGGTTGACGGCAAGAAGGTCTCGAAAGGAACGGAGTTGGTGGCGGAGATCGCCTCGCGCAAGCCGGGATCGAAAGTGGTGCTGGGCTTCCTGCGCAATGGAAAGACGCAGGAGACAACCGTAACCGTCGCTGACCGCGCTAAGCTGTTTGCGGCACGCTTGAACGAAGATGATGGCGACAACGACGAAAGCACGCCCAAGCCGAGCAAGTTCGGCGTTACGGTTCGCAAGCTGACGCCAGAGATGGCCGACCGGCTGGAGGTGCCCTCCGGCAAAGGCGTGATTGTGCAAGACGTAAAACCGGGGTCGTTTGCCGAGGACATTGGTGTGAGCCGCGGCGATGTGATCCTCGAGGTCAACAAGCAGCCGGTGAACAGCGAAGAAGATTTTGCCAAAGTGGAGTCGAGCATGAAGAGCGGTCAGGATGTGGTATTCCTGGTGCGCCAGCGTGGCTCATCGCCTCAGGACGGAACCATCTTCATGGCGGGGACACTTCAGTAACCTCGAACTGGCCCAACCGGAACTGGCATTGCCTCCTGTAATGGAGGATGATTAGAATGCCAGTTCCAGTTGGGTCTTTTTGTATTTGGGCGCATTCGTTTCCTGGGCAGTGCGGCGAAGCGCGTTGTTAGCTCGGAAGGTTTTGTCCTTGAGCAGCATGCAGAAGCGTGGCGCGGGAATGCGGGGTTGGTTCGGCGCGGGCTGCGCTGTGGCGCTGATCTGTGCCTGCGCATCGCCACGCGCGGTGTTCGGACAAGCGGCTGATTCGGGTGCTTCCGCAACTTCTAAGGCCAGCGGCAACGCGGCCAAACCGGAGACTAAATCGAACACAGCTGCCGCGACCCACAAAAGCAATGCGAAGCGCTCAAGTTCTCACAAGAGAGGCAAAAAGAAAGCGACTGCGCGGGGCCAGCAGAAGATCGATCCGCAGCGGGCGCAGGAGATTCAGGAAGCGCTGATTCGCGAACATTACCTGAGCGGCGAGGCGGCCGGAACCTGGAATCAGTCCAGTGAAGACGCCATGCGCCGCTATCAAGCTGATCACGGCTGGCAGTCGAAAACGGTGCCCGATGCGCGCGCGCTGATCAGCCTGGGGCTGGGCCCGAGCCACGACCATCTGCTGAATCCGGAAAGCGCGATGACCACCGAGCCGGTCACGCACGCATCGTCTTTGGTTCCGGTGTCACACAGTGCTGATCCGGGAGCGCGCATGAATACGAATACGGCTCCGACAACTCCTCCGCCTGCGACGACTCCCGAGCATGATGGGTCGAGCCCGCAGTAAATTCTCCTCGTCAAACTTAAAACAGGATTGTCATCTCAAGGGCAGCGAAGCACCTTGGTTGCTGCTCTATGACACCAGTGTGGTTGTGGTCGGCAACACCAAGATCCCTCGCTGCGCTCGGGATGACAGAGTTGTGGCGGGATGCCGGAGTGGGCAGGATGACAGAGTTGTTGCAGTAGTTTCTAACTGCCAGATGTCTTGCGGTAGGTTCCCAGCACGGGGCGTGGAAAGTAGGGTAGGGGCTGCGAATTTATGATCGCCGCCGCATTGGTCTGGACGAGGGCCTCTGCCACTTCCTGGCCACAGATTTCGGCGGCCGCGTCGCGGGCAGTGGAGAGAATTGGGATCCGTTTTTCGGTATCGTGCGCATCCGTTGCCAGCACGTGCACCGCGTCGTGCTCGAGCAGCCAGTGGGCGGCGCGGCGCACGCGTTCTCCCCAGAATCCGGTGAGCGCGGAGCCGGTCATCTGGATGACGCAGCCCTGCTCCGCCCACTCGGTCACGCGCTGCGGGCTCTCGCGCAGAATCGGATTGCGTTCGGGATGAGTGATGACGGGGGTGATGCCGCGGTCGCCCAGTTGCGTAAAGCAATCCGTAGTCTGCTGCGGCACGCTGTAATTGCTCAACTCGACCAGCATGTAGCTCGTGCTGCCGATGGCGTAGCGGGCAGGATTCGTAAGAACAGCCTGCATGTTGTCGTAGGAGAGATGGAAGTCGCAGCCCAGAGTGATCGTGAGCGCGTCGCCTACCTTTTGCTGCAGTTGGTCGACTAGGCCCTGAAGATAAGTGCGATCGTACGGGTAACGGTCATTGGCATGAGGCGTGGCAACCTGGTGCGTAATGCCATCGGCGGCGGCCATTCGGCACATGGCGACGGAGGTTTCCCAGGACTTGGATCCGTCGTCTACTTCCGGAAGGATGTGGGAATGAATGTCGACCACGATTTATAGGAACCCATGCACGCGCCGAGGGTTGCGCCGTGATTTGATTTAAGCAGATTCGCGGGGAAAGAGAAAGCCAGAGGTTTCACCGACGAGGACGCGAACAAAAATCGACCGATGAACCGCATTTACCAGATGGTCGGAACCACGCGCAAATTGCGGATTTGTGCGTCCGCAGTGACGAGCGTAAGTCCTTCGACGAGTGCGGTTGCCCCGATGATGCGGTCGGCCGGATCTTTCGGGTAGCCGGCGGGGAGCGAAAGTGCGCCAACGCAGATGCGGCTGGTAATTGGCAGAACTACAAAGCGCCGCTCCACTTCAGACAAAAAGGATTCCGGGCTGATGGCCAGGGTGAACTGTTTCTTGCGGAACAGGGTCGACAACTCGTAAAGCGTGAAATCGGAAATCGCTAGTCCTTGTTCAGTTTGCCGAGCCTCATCTACCGCAGTTTTCGCTTTGCTCGAAAGCCTGTGCTCCTCGCCCGCCAGCCAGACGACTACGTGCGTATCCAGGAGAATCAATAAAGGTCTCCCCATTCTTCAGGAGTCAGGGCGGGCGACACGACATCGCCAACAACCTTCAGCTTGCCTTTGAGAAAGCCGAAGATCTCGTCTTTTTCTTTTTCGACGGGGACGAGCTTGGCCACCGGCTTGCCGCGCTTGGTGATGACGACAGCCTGGCGTTTGGCCTGAACTTCATCCATGATCGCGAGGCAGCGGGCTTTGAAGTCGCCGGCGGGGATGGTTTTGGTTTTCATTCGTTGGCCTGGAGATCATGGTCATTATACCATGGTCATGCATTGAGGGCGGCGCTTATGTCTCACAGGGAGCCAAATCTTAATTTCCGCTGATGTCAGTATGTTTATCGGGAACGTCGCGGCTCTTGGGGGATGCTGTCCAGTCAATCGGTTTCGGAGGCCAATAGCCGGTGGGAGTGTCTTTATCTTCGAAAGTCTCATCCAGGCTGCCCAGCACAAGTTGACAGACTAGGAAAACCGCAACGGAAATGCAAAACGCCAGGACTAGTGTCCAGGTGCTCAGCGGGCATAACAGAAAGACCACTCCTGCTATCCCCGCAATGCCCCTGACTACGATCACGACTATTCGTTTCATTTGCGAGTCCCATACTCTACTTAGGTCCGTTGTCAGGCCCGTTTTTCACGCCGGGAACGCATCAGGCGTTTCCGTACCGTTCGCGAATGAACTCCGCAATTCCCGCGTACGCCTTAGTTAATGTCTTTTCATCCGGCAGGAAGACGATGCGGAAATGCTGCGTGCCGGGCTTTTGGCCGAAGCCGGAGCCGTGGACTACCATGACGTGTTTTTGGCGGATTAGTTCTTTGACGAAGACTTCGTCGCTCTCCGGAATGTCGATGCGCGGGAAGGCGTAGAAGGCGCCGCGCGGGGCGACGCAACTTATGCGCGGCGTGGACTCGCACCATTTCTGGGTTAGGTCGCGGCGGGAGCGCAGTTTGCGTTGCACTTCGATGAGATGGTCTTGAGGGCCTTCGAGCGCGGGCTTGATGGCGTATTGCTCGGGATGGTTGGCGCAGAGGCGGGCGCGCAGCAGGCGGTGAATGCCTTCGGTATAAGGTTTTAGCGCTGCGGCGTCGCCGGAGACGATGCCCCAGCCGATGCGCCATCCCGGGACTAAGTAATTCTTGGACATTCCGCCGAAGGTGATGCAAGGCACGTCGGGAGCGACGGAGGCGAAGGCGATGTGTGGCGTGATGTTTCCGTTTGAATCGGGAAGAATAAGTTTGTCGTAGATTTCATCGGCAAAGACTACCAGGTTGTGGCGGCGTGCTATTTCGGCGATCTGCTCGAGCATTTGCCGCGAGCAAAGTGATCCGGTCGGATTGTTAGGGTTAATCAGGACGATGGCGCGAGTGCGCGGCGTTCGCTTGCGTTCAATATCGGCTAGTTCGGGCTGCCAGGCGTCATCTTCATTCAGGTCGTAGGGGTTGAGGGCGATGCCGAGCTTGCACAGGACTGCCGAGTAGAGCGGATAGTCGGGCTTTGGCGTGAGAATGTCTTCGCCGGGATTGACCAGAGCGCTGATGCACAGGTCAACCGTTTCGCTTACGCCGGAGGTGACGAAGACATCCTGTACGGTGGTGATGCCTTTGCGCGCGGCCTCGCCGCGAATGGCTTCGAGCGCTTCGGGAATACCGGGAGACGGCGCGTAGCCGTTCTTGCCGTCGCGCATGGCCTTGTAGGCGGCTTCGATGATGTGGGGAGGAGTCTGGAAATCGAAGTTCAGCGGATCGCCGACGTTCAGGGGCAGAACTTTGTGTCCCTGCTGGATGACTTCGTCGGCTACACAGGCCAGGTCGCGAATGGCGTAGCGGACGTTCTCCAGACGCTTGGCGGGGGTGACTTGGTTGGCCTGGGTGACGGGCATTCGGACAGCTCGCGCTCGCTAGAGATTGTACAGGAGTCGGCTGCTGGAGAATCCAAGGGAAGAGCGGCCCGTGAAGAGGAAACAACCTGGGCTCGTCCTAGTATTTGTCGGTGAAATTGAGCACGACTTCCTCCTCGGTTTGAGAAAAACCGGGAGCATATTTCCAGTCCTTGACGGCCCTAAGTGCGTTCTCGACTAGGATGGGGTTTCCGCCGCGCACATTAATTTTCGCTACATTTCCGTTCGGAAGCACAGTCACAGTCAGGCGGACGAGTCCTTCAATATGCAGATTCTTCAGTGTCGCAGGGTACGCCGGCTTAACTTCTGAGATCACTTTGCGGGCGACCTTCGGGCTTTTCTGCGCCAGCGCACCGGGAACGAACCCAGCGATCAGGCAGAAAGCCAGCGTCGTCGATGCGAGAATCCGCTTGAAGCCTGCGGCAGGTCTGGAACTGAAGTGAAGCTTGCGCACGATGAACCCATCTTTAAAGCACGGACGGATTAAACCCCAAGCGTTGACGGTAGGTTATGGAAGGCACATGAACAAGATTACCGAGGTACCCGGCGAAATCAGTGGCCATTGGTCAGTCAACACTGACCACTGGCCACTGGCCGCCGTTTAGTCTGCTCTGTCGATCTGGGCTTTCTGCAGTTTGTCGGAGTAATCGACGTAGACGGACTTCCACTCGGTGTAGAAGTCGATGGCGCCGATGCCGCCTTCGCGGTGGCCGTTGCCGGTGGCTTTGGTGCCGCCGAAGGGCAAGTGCACTTCCGCACCGATTGTGGGCGCGTTGATGTAGGTGATGCCGGCGTAGAGGTCGCGGATGGCGGCGAAGGCTTTGTTTACATCTTTGGTGTAGAGCGCGGAGGAGAGTCCGTATTCGATGCCGTTGGCGATTTCGATGGCGTCTTCGAGGCCGTCGCAGGCGATGATGGAGACGACGGGGCCGAAGATTTCTTCCTGCGCGATGCGCATTTTGGGGTCGACGTCGCTGAAGACGGTAGGCTCCATGAACCAGCCGTATTGGTAATCGCCTTTGTCGAGGCGATGGCCGCCGGAGAGCAGCTTTGCGCCTTCGTTGCGGCCGATCTCGACGTAGTTGAGGTCGGTCTGAAGTTGCTTTTCGTTAATGGCTGGTCCCATCTCGGTGGTTTCGTCGAGGCCGTTGCCGACTTTCAGTTTTTTGGCGCGGGCGACGTAACGCTCGACGAACTCGCGATAGACGCCCTTTTGCACAATGATGCGGCTGGTGGCGGTGCAACGCTGGCCGGTGGTGCCGAATCCGCCCCAGAGTCCGCCTTCGATGGCGAGATCGAGGTTGGCGTCGTCGAGCACGATCATGGGATTTTTGCCGCCGAGTTCGAGCGAGCAGTGCTTGAAACTCTGGGCTGCGATGCCGCCGATGATGCGGCCGACGGCCGATGAACCGGTGAGCGAGATGGCGCGCACGTCCGGGTGCTCGGCGAGCGGAGTGCCCACGTCGGCGCCGAAACCGGCGACGACGTTGATTACTCCCTTTGGCAAGCCGGCGTCACTCAGGGCGCGGACCAGATTGAACGTGGAAAGTGGAGTGTCCTGTGCGGGCTTGATGACGCAGGTGTTGCCGCAGACGATGGCGGGCAGCAGCTTCCAGGAAGAAATCGCCATGGGGAAGTTCCAGGGCGTGATCATGCCGCAGACGCCGATGGGCTGGCGGACGGCCATGGCGAATTTGTTCGGCATTTCGGAGGGAACGGTGGGGCCGAAGAGGCGGCGGCCTTCGCCGGCGTTGTAGTAAGCGGCGTCGATGGCTTCCTGGACGTCGCCGCGGGTTTCGGCGAGTACCTTGCCCATTTCGCGAGTCATCTCGCGGGCGTACTCTTCTTTGCGTTCGATGAGGTTCGCAGACTTCTGGAAGATGCCGACTACGTCGCGAGTGTCGGCGGGATTGCGGTCTTCGAAAGTTTCGCCGGTCGAGGATCCGACCCACTCGCCGTCAATGAAGTTCTTGAATACTTTGGTTGGGCTGTAACGCAGAGTCGCGGGGGAAGTTAGGGTGTCGGTAGCCATAATTGCTCCTTTATGAATGCCTGGATATTGATGCTACAGGGGGTGGGGAAGGTGCGGCAAGGGAAGGAAGTGGCCTGGAAAATCACATCCAGTTCTGGGCGCCGTGATAAGCGCTAGAGGGCTTTGGTGTATTTGGCGTGGGCGTCCTCTTCCTGAAAGTGGGCGGCGTCCCATTTCTCCCACGCGATCATGGAATGGTCGGGAGTGGCCAAGGCTTCCTCGGCGCGAATTGAGTCAACCCATTCATCCGTGGCCTTTTTGTAGGCAAGACGCAATTGATCGAAGTCGGCTGGGCTCATAAGCTCGGAGATTAATCCTGCCTCGTAGCCCAGTCAATCGAACGGCGCGTAATTAACGAAGAATTAACACAGGCAGACGCGAAGTCCGGCCTTCTTCAACCAGATCCTCGGCTTCAGTGCCAGTGCTTCAGCTCGGGCCAGAGGTCGGCGAGGGTGCCGAATTTTGCGCCGCGGCAGATGAAGACGCTGATCTCAGTTTCCAGGGCGTAGGGATTGTCGGCGGACGTGCCTACGAACTCGACCTTATCGAAGAGTTGTTCGAGCCGCGCCCGCCGATCGCCGAGGACGATCAGGCAGTTGCCGGAATAACCGCGGGGTCCCCAGAGGAAATAAGTTCGGTCGCCGCTGAGAGCCGGGGGCAGACCATCGCGACGTCCGAGGAAGTCGACGGCTCCGGCCTGGCCGTAGTCCTGGGCGAGGATGCCGCAGCCTTTGCGATCTTCCAAGGGGATGCGATTCCAGGCTTGAGTGGTTTCGGCGACGATTTCTTCCCATCCGAATTGATCGGCGTACCACTGTGGCAGGGCCGCGCGGGCGTGGTCGTGCTCCATCACCGGCAGCTTGAAGGGCAAAGTTTTCGCGTAGGCGAGGAAGCGGTCGGGAGAAAGTATGGGCACGGTTATGGGAGCGAGGTGGGCGCCGCTGGCCAGCAACACAATTGCGATCACAACCTTCAACCACAGGCGGCGCGGGCGGGCGTTTTCTGGCTCACCAATTGTTTTTCCATTGATGGCGGACTCAATCGCTACCCCACCCGCAGCCAGCAGCATGGGATAAACCGGGGCGAGGTAATAACTCTTTCCGTGGAGAACGAAGAAGACGGTGAAGCAAACTACGTAGCACCAGCCGAGCACGCGGTAAGGCTTGAGGCGGGCTGAGAAGAGGAGCGCAAACAACCCCGTGAGCCAGATGGGCGCGGTGATGGGGTCAATCAACAACGTCTGCTGAAGAAAAAATTGGGGCAGTGGAAGAACGACATCGCGGCCCTCGGCGCGGATGTTGCGCATCAACTCCAGGAAGGGCCAGTGATAATGCGCATTCCAGAGCAGATTCGGGAGAAAAATCAGGAAAGCGGCGAGGCCCCCTAGCCAGATCCATGGATCGAGGAAGACGCGGCGCTGCGCAGTCAGGAGAAGACCGACTACGATGCCGAAGCCGAAGAGGGCGATGGAGTATTTCTCTTGCAGGCCGAGTCCGGCGAGGAGGCCGAACCAGAGCCAGTAGCGCGGGCGGTCGCGCTTGATGGCGAGGATGGCGAAATAGGCGCAGCCCATCCAGAGATTGGGTTCGAGGCAGTTGGTGCCGAGCAGGCTTCCGTTGGAGAGATATTGCGGCGCAATGACAGTGGCGATCGCGCTCAGGAGCAGGGCGAAGCGGCGGCCGCCGAGCTCGCGGGCTATGAGACCGGTCTGCACTACCAGCAGAGACGAGGCCAGCGCCGGGATGAAGCGAATGCTGCGGAGGGAGTCTCCGAGTATGGCCCGGTTGATGTGGATGAGAAATGGAATGAGCGGGGGCTGGTCGACATATCCCCAGGCCAGGTGATCGCCGCACGATATGTAGTCGAACTCATCGCGAAAGTAGCCATAGCGGTTGTTGAAATAGATATGAAAGAGCAGCTTGGCGAGTGCGATGAGCCAGACGATCAGCATGCCCCCGGCAAGGAATGATCGGTAGTCGTCCTTGGGTGCGGAGAGGGTTGTGGAAGCAGTGGACACGACGAAGAAGAATAACGGAAAGAAGCCGCGATGTCATGACGACGCCGCAGTTTGCCAAGCAATCTGGAAGACGCGAAGCAAACTCTAAGGGAGGGGCGCAAACGAAGGTAACGTTCGCAGGGGATTACTCATTTTTTGCGGTTACAGGCTTGTGGTAACGTTGAACTACCTCTTAATCCATAGGTTTTAATTAAGGTTTTTAGGTTCACGTGTCTTCGTCGACTCGCAAACCGGGCATCCACGTCGCGTGGAAAACAGTCACGTATCGCAGCGTGGCGCTGCTGATTCTGGCTGGTGCCGCGGTGTTTTTTGTCGCGGTGCGCTTCACCTTCCCGCAATTTACCGAGAGCGGTCTCAGGGCGACCAGCCACCTTGCCAACCGGGCTTTGGAGCGCGTGGCGGGCATGGCGCCGGCTGCGGGGAGCGGAGTTTCGGTGGCGCAGCAGGCGCATTTTACGGCGCTCGATGGCACGGTACGGGTGAAGAAAGGCAACGGCAACAGCTGGGTTGCGGCGGATTACAACATCCCTCTGGAAAAGGGCGATGTAGTGCAGACCGCTTCGGAAGGTATGGCGAAGGTGGTGTTCAACGACGGCACCAGCTATACCGTGAAACAGGATTCGCTGATCGTGATTGAAGAAAACTCGGCCAACGACCAGCAGCAGACCAACGTCGCCGTGGCCGTGAGCACGGGAACCGTGGATCTTTCGACGGCCACGTATTCCCAGGGATCGAAGTCGCAGGTGATTGTGGACGGGGCGACGGCCTCTCTGGCTCCGGAATCGACGGCGCAAGTGCACAACGATCCCAAGCTCGATCAGCATGAAATTCTGATGAAAAAGGGCACCGGCGAAGTCTCCCGTAACGGCGAAACAGTGCAGTTGGCGAACTGGGAAAAAGTAAGCTTCCAGGCGGCCGAGACGCACATGGAAAAAGCGAAGGATGCAGGGCCTCCGACGCCGATTTCTCCGGCGAACATGGCTCCCATCTTCACGACTGGAGAAGAGACCAAGGACGTGGAGTTCTCCTGGACGGCGATGGCGAACGCGGTGGGTTACCGGCTTCGGATTTCGCGGAATCCCTACTTTTCCTCGACCCTGGTTGACAAGAGAGTAAACACCGCTGATGTCACCGTTACAAGCCTGGGCGAAGGAGCGTACTACTGGATGGTACAGTCGTACGAAGCGTCGGGGAAGGAATCGGTGGAGAGCGAGAAGAACCGCTTCACCATCATTCCCAAGGGCAAGCAGACGGAAGCCATTGATCTGGAGCTTGACCCGTTCATTCAACATGGGCACGTGATTGAAGTGACGGGGAAGACGCAGATCGGGGCTCGAGTGATGGTGAATGGGCGGGAGGTCCCGATGGTCACGACCGACGGGACTTTCCATTACTTCACGCCGCCGCTGGGGACTGGCGAAGCGGTGATTACGGTGACTGCGCAGACGGCCCAGGGCGGAGTGAACACGCAGCAGAAGAAGATCATTATTCAGTAGCAGTGGTAGGAGCAGTGGCGCTGTCGTAGTAAGGAAGCGAGCCAAACGCGCGGGTATTGCGTCGCAAAGAACGCGACGGTTCGCGCGGCTCGCCCGGGTCCTTCGGCGGGCCGATAGCGCCCGCCTCAGGATGACAGCGCGCAGTGGCATGCAGTGGGGTTCCGATCAGGAGTACGAGGAACCTTCGGTCCCGGCAGGGTTGCGGAGACTCTCATAGACTAGAGAGAGAAGATGCAGCCGCGCCGGATGGCGCAAATCGGGTTCGCCCGGAAACAATGCGGTCAACGTAGATCGCGAGAAGAGCTTTTATCAATGTCAAAGAACGGATTTCATTCATCACACTCTCATAACCTCAGGTCTCTGTTCAGCCTGTTCTCAAGCGACCTGGCCATTGATCTGGGTACGGCCAACACACTGGTCTACGCCCGGGGCAAGGGCATCGTGGTCAACGAGCCCTCGATTGTCGCGATCAACAAGAACACGGGCGAAGTGGAGGCCGTGGGCAAAGAAGCGAAAGAGATGCTGGGCCGGACGCCGGGCAACATCGTAGCCATTAAACCCATGAAGGATGGCGTGATTGCCGACTTCAAAGTTACCGAGAAGATGCTGAACTACTTTATACAGAAGGCGCACAACCGGAAGATGCTGGTGCATCCGCGGATTGTGATCGGGGTGCCTTCCGAGATTACGCAGGTGGAAAAGCGCGCGGTCATGGACTCGGCCTATCGTGCCAAAGCCAGTGAAGTGCATCTGGTAGAACAGGCCATGGTGGCCGCGATCGGCGCTGGATTGCCAATCACGGAGCCGAGCGGCAACATGGTGGTCGACATTGGCGGCGGCACGACCGACATCGCAGTGATTTCTTTGAGCGGCATCGTTTACTCGCGTTCGGTGCGGATGGCTGGCAACCAGATGGACGAAGCCATCATGAATTATCTGAAGCGGAAATATAATCTGCTGATTGGCGAGCGCACGGCCGAGCAGATCAAGATGGAGATTGGCTCGGCGCACCAGCTCGACAAGCCAATGACCATGGAGATCAAGGGGCGCAACCTGATTGAAGGTGTGCCGAAAACCATCACGGTTGATGACGGCGAGATCCGCGAGGCGCTGAGCGAATGTGTTTCGACGATCATGAATGCGATCCGTGTGGCTCTCGAGCGTACGCCGCCCGAGCTTTCAGCCGACATCAGCGACCGCGGCATTGTGCTGACCGGAGGCGGAGCGCTGCTGAAGAATCTGGACAAACGCATCCGGGAAGAAACCGGGCTGCCGGTTTCGATTGCCGACGATCCGCTGTGCAGCGTGGTGCTGGGCACGGGCAAAATGCTCAGCGACTTCAAGCTGCTTAGAAAAATTTCGATCGAGTAGAGGCGGTACCCAGTACCTGGTACCTGGAAAAACAAGGCCACACGTTTTTACTGGGTACTGGGTACTCGGTACTGACCACCGTTTTTATGGAATCCGTACTTGGCCGCTACCGCAACCTGACCATTCTGGTGGGCGTGTTGTTTCTGCAGGTGCTGGGGCTCGCGGTGCAGGTGAAGCGCAGCGCCGATGCGGAGAATACGCGTCTGATCCGCGTCTGGGCGGTGGGCGCGATTACTCCTTTCGAACGCGCCCTGGTCCGGCTGCAGAACGGCGGCAGCAGTCTTCTGCACGATTATTTTTTCCTGCGCGGTGTGCGCGCCGAGAACCGCCAACTCAAAGATCAGATCGAGCAGATGAAACTGGAGCGGGCGCGGCTGAGCGAACAAGCCATCCAGGCTGAACGGTTGCAATCCCTGCTTTCGTTTAAGGAGCTGTTCAAAATCGACACGGTCGGCGCGCAGGTGATCGGCTCGAGCGGAAGCGATCTCTCCCGGTCCATCTACATCGACAAAGGCGAAAATGCAGGGCTGAAGCCGGATATGGCGGTGATTACGGCGGGCGGCATCGTAGGCAAGGTGTGGCTGGTTTATCCTTCAACCTCGCTGGTATTGATGATCAACGATCAGAGCAGCGGGGTGGGTGTATTTCTTGAAAAGTCGCGATTGCAGGGCGTGCTGCGCGGAACACCGAACGGCGAGTTGATTCTAGAGCGGGTGATGAGTGACGAGCAGGTCGTTCCGGGAGAAGCGGTGCTAAGCAGTGGCGGCGACCAGATCTTTCCCAAGGGATTGCCTGTGGGCACCGTGAGCAAAGTGAGTCCGGGCAAAGATTTGTTTCTGAGCATCAACGTGAAGCCCGCAGCCGACCTGAGCCGGCTGGAGGAAGTGCTGGTCGTAACTGAAAAGGAAGAGCGCCAACCAGTGGCGCAAAACGGAGCCAGCGTGCGCGCGGCGGATATTCTGGCGCGGCGGCTGCCTTCGGTGCCGGATAAGCCGGCGACGATTCCTGGGGCCGTGTCGACGGGAAACACCGGCGCGAAGCCGCAGCCGAACGACGCGGGTAAGCCAGCGGGCGCTCCTGCGGTCAAGCTGGCCGCGAAGCAGGCACCGGTATCAGCTGCTGCGGGCAGCGCGACCGGCAGAGTGCAGCCCGCGAAAGCCGCTGCGACTGCTGACGACACTTCGGGGGCTACTTCAGCCGCCGACTCGGGCGTTAAGTTGAACCCGGTGAAGTCTCCAGCGAAACCGGCTGCGGCACAGCCGAAGCCTGCCAGTCCGCAAACCGCTCCTCCACCTGCTACCGAAGATAATTCCCACTAGCGTGCCCATCACTTACACATCTGAGGAGCAGATTGAGGTTTACCGGTTCAGCATTCCGGTGACCGTGGGTGTGCCGCTGCTGGCGCTGTTTCTGCAGGCCTTCCTACCTAGACGGTTTCCATTCGTTTCCATCTTCGACTTGCCCTTGCTGGTAACGATTTACTTCGGTATGGCGCGGCGCAACCCGATTTCCGGACTGCTGACCGGAGCGGCGATCGGACTGGTGCAGGACATGCTGGGGCCCTATCCGATCGGGATTTACGGCATCGCGAAGACTGTGGTGGGGTATTTGGCGTCGTCGTTGGGCGTCAAGCTCGACGTGGAGAACGCCGGCACGCGCCTGCTGGTCACGCTGGGGTTTTATCTGATTCACGCCGCGGTCTACTTCACCGTGGCGCGAGGCATGGTGAACCTGACTCTGAACTGGAGCTGGAGCCGTGGAATCCTCGCCGGGCTGGCGAACGCCGTGGTGGGCGTGGCTTTGTACTTCGTGCTGGACAAGTTCAAGCAGAGGACGTGAGCAGTGGCCAGTGGCCAGTGAAATTTGTGCAGGCGTGACTTCCGTTACCCATCCGGCAGTCCTTTGGCTCCCGCATCGCAGTACAATCAAAATGTGAAAGCTCCCATACATTCATCTCTGCGAGGTTGTGACTCGTTGTGGATCAGGCGAATCTCTCGCGAGTGTTCGACTGGCCACTGGCCACTGATTTATGTTCAGTCGTGACGACAAAGTATCGCCCATCCGCTTGACCGCGGCGCAATACATCATCCTGGCCATTTTCCTGGTGCTGGCTTACGGGCTGTGGAAGCTGCAGGTGATGGAGAGCGGGTACTATGCGTCGGCGGCGGAAAAAAACCGCATCCGCAATGTGCCGATTCTCGCGCCCCGGGGAAAGATTCTGGACCGCGAAGGGCGCACCATCGTCGACAACTATCCATCATTTTCAGCGCTGCTGCTGCGCGATTCTTCCCGCGACCTGAATGCGGATGCCGACCTGATTGCCCAGGGTCTGCACCTGGATGCGAACGAAGTGCGCACCCGAATTCGCCACTTCGCCGCGATACCGCAGTACCAGCCGATCTTTCTGAAGGAAGACATCACTCCGGACGAATTGGCCTTTATCGATGCGCATCGCAACGAATTGCCGGAACTGGATACGATCATGGCGCACCGGCGGCTGTATCCGCGTAACGGCTTCATGGCGCACCTGATCGGCTACGTGGGTGAAGTGACGGAAGACATGCTGAACCAGCCGCAGTTCGAACTCTACAGCCCCGGCGACGTGGTGGGCGTCTCAGGCGTGGAGCGGCAATACAACAACGTATTGATGGGGACGAACGGAGCGCGGCGGGCGCTGGTGAACAGCCATGGCCGCGAAGTGGGATTGCTGGGGGAAACGGATGCGATCCCGGGAAAACAGTTGAAGCTCACGGTTGACATTGATTTGCAGATTGCAGCGGAAGAAGCTCTGGAGGGCAAGAACGGCGCGATTGTCGCCATGGACCCGCGCACCGGGGAAATCCTGGCGATGGTGAGCCGGCCGACTTTCGATCCTAACGATTTTGCGGTGCGGGTTTCGCGCGATCAATGGACCAAGCTGGTCAATGATGAAGACCATCCCCTGCTGAACAAGGCGATTCAGGCGCAACTGGCGCCCGGTTCGACCTTCAAGATCATCATGGCGACGGCGGGGTTGCAGGAAGGCATCGCGCAGGATCTGAAGGTGAATTGCACCGGCGGCGCGGAGTTTTACGGCCGCTATTTCAGATGCTGGATCTCAGATCACCATCGAACTCACGGGATTGTCGACATCACCAAAGGGATTTATCAGTCTTGCGATGTTTTCTTTTATACGCTGGCAGAAAAGCTGGGGATTGAACGCATCGCCAAATATGCCACCATGCTGGGGCTGGGACAAAAAACCGGGATCGACCTGCCGCAGGAAGTGAGCGGGGTGATGCCGTCGGAAGAGTGGAAGATCCGCAACTTCAAACAGAAATGGTTTGCGGGAGAAACAATTTCCGTAGGCATTGGGCAAGGCGCGGTGGCGGTGACGCCGATTCAGCTGGCGCGGGCCATCAGCGGCATCGCGAGCGGAGGCATGTTAGTGCGGCCGCATGTGGCGTTCCCCGACGAACTGCCGCCGAACGTGACGCAGGCATCCAATGCGTCTGACAAAGTGCAAATTCCGCTGGACCCGAAGAATTGGCAGATCATTACCGACGCGATGGCCGATGTCACCTCGCCCCAGGTGCTGGATGCCAATGGCGGCACCTGGTCGGGTACCGCTGGTGCGGCACACCTGCAAGGCATTGATTTTGCCGGGAAAACAGGAACGGCTCAGACTATCAGCGGGGCGGCCAAGGCAAAGATGACCAACGGGAAAGCCAGATTCAAGAATAATGCATGGTTCGTGGGTGTAAGTCCGCGCCGGAATCCAGAGATTGTCGTGTGTGTGCTATGGGAGGGCGGAGAAGAAGGGCCGCTGGCCGCGATCGTAGCTTCGCACGTGATCAAGGCGTACGTGGAGAAGCAGCGGCGGAATCCCCCGAAGCTGGCGGAGAAGCCGAAGACGGAGGGGAAGGTTGAGATCGGTGGAGTGTGGACGGTGCCGGACGCAGACGGCGACGAACAAAAGCTGCAGGGCGGGCACTTCTTTGTGGATTTGGCCAAGAGGCCACTGCCTGGATTGGCTGCGGCTCCGGGGATGAGTCCGATCAATTAGAACGATGGACACCGCGAGGGCGGGACGCCCTCACGACAGCCGGCGGGACGCCGGCGCTACGGCTAAGACCGATGTCGCTAGGAGCTAGCAGCTAGAAGCTGTTTATATGTCACGCTACGTTTCATTTCGCGATTTTGACTGGCTGCTGCTGATTTTTGTGCTCATGATCTGCGGGCTCGGGGTGATGGAGATCCATAGTGCCACCATGCACACGAAGTTTGCCGGCTCCCACCTCCGGCAGATTTACTGGGTCCTGGGCGGCGTGGGGGCGATGTTCCTGATCAGTGCGGTGAACTACCAGGTGCTGCTGGAGCGAATCCACTGGTTTTATATTGCCGCGGTTGCGTCCCTGGTAGCAGTGCTGCTGTTCGGGCAGAAGTTTCTGGGGGCGAAGCGCTGGATCAAGATGCCCGGCGGGAATCACTTTCAGCCATCCGAATGGGTGAAGCTGATCCTTATATTGGCGATGGCGAAGTTCTTCGCCGACTTGCGGCACCGGGAACTTTCCTGGCCGGACTTCATGAAGGCTGGGGCCATTGTCGTGATTCCAATGCTGCTGGTGATGAAGCAGCCGGATCTGGGCACGGCCCTGACCTATGTGCCGATCGCAGTGATGGGAGTATTTCTGGGTGGCTTGCAGTGGAAGCAGGGATTGACGGTTGCGGTGCTTGCTGGAGTCGCGGTCGGAGCGGTGTTTTTTATCCCTCAGGTTCATATTTTGAAGTCTTTCCAGAAGCAGCGACTGACAAGTTTCCAGCACCCGGAAGACGATCCCCAGGGCTCGGGGTACCAAGTTGAGCAATCCAAGATTGCGGTGGGTTCAGGGGGGTTGTGGGGCGGGAAAGGCTCGCAAACACACGGTGCTTTCCTCCCTGTCCCACAAACGGATTTTATTTTTGCGGCATTTGCCGAAGAGCATGGATTCGTGGGCGCGCTTGGGGTTCTGCTGTTATACTTTGTAGTGCTGATGCGTTTGACCCAGAACGCACAAACAGCGCCCGACCGCGCTGGCACGTTCGTGGTGATGGGTGTGGTGGCTGTGCTTAGCTTCCATATCCTGGTCAACGTCGGCATGGTGGTCGGTTTTATGCCGGTCACCGGAATACCCCTGCCACTGATGAGTTACGGTGGGTCTTCCGTGTTGTTCATGTTCCTGGCGCTGGGGATGGTAATGAACGTTCGAATGCGCCGATTTGTGAATTAGCCGGCGTGCATAGGCCAGGTTCATGATTCTTGAACTGGTTTCTGCAACACCGGAAGACGGCAGGAGCAGTAGCTGCGCCAGTAGGCGCAGCCCCAAAAATATCGATCGCCCTCGCGTAAAGGGGGCATTTTACCGGCTCGACGTAGAAGGCCGGGCAGGATTGAAGCCAATAAGTCTGCTGGCAGGGAAACGGCCCCCCGACCGGAAACGGTCTGAGAGTGCGGTCACAAACCCGGCAGACGCAAAGCGAAATAGTGCAAAAGATACCCAAGCTTGTGCAGCGGATTCGGTTAGGGAGCAAGCTCCCCAGCCCCAGCCGTCCCCCGTGCGGGGCCAGCATCGCGACGCTCCATCCTCCCATTTCCTTCCTCGCTCCGCGCCGGTGAAGCCCGCTCGACTCTTTTAAGTGAGTCAGGGCGGGACCGGAGTATCAATGAACAAAGAGTTATTTGTTTCTTCCACGCCACACGAGACCAAGGTGGGGCTGGTGGAAGACGATCTGCTCGCGGAAATCTACCTCGAGCGCGAAAATGAATACACCCTGGCGGGGTCCATCTACAAAGGACGGGTGACCCGGGTGCTGCCCGGAATGCAATCGGCCTTCGTCGACATCGGCCTGGAGCGCGATGCTTTCCTCTATGTTTCCGACTTTATGGAGTTGGAAGAGCACGACGAGGATTTAACCGACGTCGTGCCGGCAAATCGTGGAGTGCAGGACCTGCGGCCACAAGCTGGCCCGGTGGCGGGGCCTCTCGAAGTCGATCAGCACCTCGACCGTGCTGACTCAACCACTGGAGAAGGCCAACCGGTGTTTGATCAGACTTCAGATCCCGTGGAACACAGCGCCGAAGCACAGGATTCAGCGCCCTCGGGCCTGACGCAGGGTTCCTCGGATGCGGGCGACCGTGAGCGCGGAGGTTTTAGAGGACGCCGCCGTCGTCGCGGGGGACGCCGCGATGGCCGCAACGAGGGGCGCAACGACGTACGCAACGAAGTGCGAAGCGACGGGCGCGAGCGCAGCTCGGAGCCGCGCTTTGCGCGGCCCCCAGTCGAGAGTGTTCCCGCCCCTGCTCCGCGAGCCCAGGAATCAGGCAGGTCCCAGCAGTTCGGGCCACCGGCAGGGTACCAGCCGATATTACTTCCCGGAGAATCGATCTCTAAATATCGAGGCCTGGCGCAGCCACCGATAGCGCAGGGGCGGCGTTCGCCGGACGTTGCGACGGAAACGAGTTCCACTCCGAGTTCAGCGTCCGTCCCAGCTCCCGCGACACCCGCGACCGCAACTTTCCCGGACGATGAACCCATCTTTGCTAATGCTGGTGCAAGTGCCAGCGCTGCTTTGGTTGCCGAAGCGCCGCAGGAGCGTCACGACTCACACCACGCGCAAGAAGATCACGTCGAAGCGGCCTCGAGTTCCGCGGCATCGACCTCGGTCGACTGGAACCGCGAGTTTCGCCGGCAAGAGCTGGCGGACCAGGCGGCTTCCAGTGGCGCTAGTGACGCTCGAGAGATTACGGAAGAGGTTGTCGAAGAAGAGAAGGAGATGGCAACTCGATTCGAGCATTCGGATCGGTCCATGCCTCCGTCCCGCGAACCTGCCCGCGAATCAGAAGCCCCCGTTTTCGCGGCTCCGGTTTTTGGGGCCCCGGGAACGCTGGAAGAGGAGACGATCGACGAGGAAGAAGCGGACACCGTCCGTTATGAAGAATCGTCGGATGAAGGCTACGACGAATTTGAGGAAGAGACTCGGGCGGCGGCCGGCCAGCTTTCCGACGTCCGTGAAACTGTGGATGAAATCCACATGGCGTCGTTGGCCGACGCGGGCGTAACCCCTGCTGCTGAAGGAACCGCGGAGGGTGAGGAAGACACCGAGGAATTGGAGCTGGAAGAGGCACAGGCCGAAGCAGAAGCCCTGCTCGACGCCGAAGCGCGTGGCACCGGCGCAGTCGATGCCCGCGCCGAGGTTCGTGCTCCGGCGGGAACGGCTGGTTACACGCAGCGGGCGCCGCGTCCGCGTCCCGGTTTCGACCGGCAACGCGGCGGACGCCGGGGTGGCGGGCGCCGATTCCCGCGGCGCGAGGCGCGCGAGGTTCCGAAGATCAGCGACTTGCTGAAGGAAGGCCAGGAAATCCTGGTGCAGATTGCCAAGGAGCCGATCGGCAAGAAAGGCGCGCGCATCACCAGCCACATCGCGCTGCCGGGGCGGTTTCTAGTCTACATGCCCACGGTGAACCATACCGGAGTGTCGCGCAAGATCGCATCAGACGAAGAGCGCCAGCGGCTGAAGCGCATTGTCATGAGCGAGCGGGAAAATGGCCACGGCGGCTTTATCGTCCGCACCGCCGCGCAGAACGCGGGAGAAGACGAACTGCGCGCCGATATTCGGTTCCTCAAGGGCCTGTGGAATGACATCAAGACGCGATCCGAGGCTTCCAAGCCGCCGGCGCTGATCTACCACGACCTCAACGTGGTCGAGCGCGTGCTGCGCGACCAGGTCACTTCCGATTTTTCCGTGATCTGGGTCGATACCGAGCCGGAATACGAGCGCATTCTGCGCTTCTTCAATCGCTTTCAGCCGGGGCTGGTGAAGCGGGTGAAGCTCTTTACCAAGGAGACGCCGCTGTTCGAGCAGTTCGGATTGAAAGAAGAGATGGACAAGGCGCTCAAGTCGAAGGTGTGGCTGAAGAGCGGCGGCTACATTGTGATCAACCAGACGGAGGCGCTGGTCGCAATCGACATCAATACGGGCAAATACGTGGGCAAGACCTCGCGCCTCGAAGACACCATCGTCAAGACCAACGTAGATGCAATCAAGGAAATCGTGCGGCAGATTCGGCTGCGCGATCTGGGCGGCATCATCATCATCGACTTCATCGACATGGATGAACGGCGCAACCGCCAGCGTGTCATGCAAGCATTGGAAGAGGAGCTCCGCCACGACCGCGCCCCGTCGAAAGTTCTGCAGTTCAACGATTTCGGCCTGGTTGCCATCACCCGCAAACGGGTGAAGCAATCGCTCGAGCGCACCATCGGCGCGCCTTGTCCGTACTGCCAATCCACAGGCTACGTGAAGTCGCTGACCACGGTAGCGAACGAGATTTACGTGGAGATGCGCAAGATGGCGAAGCACCTGGTTCAGGAAGACGTGATGCTGCGCGTGCATCCGGATGTGGCCAAGGAGTTGAAAGCGAATAACGGCCGCCTGCTGAACGAGATGGAAGAACTGACCAAGCGCACGATCATTGTGAAAAGCGACCCTGCGCTGCATCAGGAGCAGTTCGATATCAACTAGGCATCCACCACCTAGGTTCGAAAAAGGGACAGGCTTAAATTGCCGGTCCCTTTTTTATTAGGAGGGAGAACCGAAGGCCAACCATTCCTCGTGCCATATCAGGTGGTATTCGCTATGGTAAAATAAATGCCATGACAACTACCCTGACCATTGATCGGGCCGGGCGGCTTGTTTTGCCCAAGCCCGTGCGGGAAGAACTTCAATTGTCCGCAGGAGACTCCCTGGAACTGGAGAGTTCGGAGGATCAGATCGTTCTGCGTCCGGTGCGAGGGGCCGCGACCATGCGAAAAAAACAGGGCGTCTGGGTAATGCGAACCGGGAAACCGCTTTCCGCGGAAGTCGTAAACCATTCCATCCGCAAAATTCGCAACGAACGTGGGCGCGTCAATGCCAGTTCCCTACGCTCCTCTCGCCGACGCAGCGAGAAAACCAGTTGAAATGGTTCTTCGATACCTCGGTGCTTATTCCAGCTTTTGTGGAAGACCACCAGGATCACGACCGCTGTCTGGCCGTTTATGCTCCGTCCAATAAACGAATCGCATGCTGTGCCGCTCACAGCCTCGCCGAGGTCTATGCTGGAGTGACGCGCTTGCCGGGCGTGTTTCGGGCAAGCCCCGGGCAAGCAATCCTTTTCCTTGGCGACATCGAACATCACCTCACAATCGTCTCGCTCGATAGCGCCGAATACCTGACAGCCATCCGACAGGCGTCGGCGCACGGGATCGTGGGCGCGACGATCTATGATGCACTCCTGGCTGCGTGTGCCATCAAAGCGAAGGCGGAGACTATCTACACCGACAACGAGAGGCACTTCAGCATGTTCGGCCCCGAAGTTGCCAGCCGAGTCAAGAGACCCTAGCCGCGAAATGCGGCGCTCATGTGGAGACAGCCGCCTGTCCGCGACGGAGGCTAGGAATTAGAAAACAGAAAACCGGAAACGATGGTAACTTCACGCTGGTGCCTTTCGTTTGGCGTGGATTACACCTTTGGGACGCGACAAGACGCGTTAATTGGGTTTTCCTTATAGGAGCGGGCTTTATCAGGACAGTCTTGGTTGGGACGATCTCGATCAGGGCGATCTTGGCAGAACGGCTCCGGGAGGACCTATGCAGCGAGCGGCTTGGCAGGTTTTGTTGGTCGGACTATTACTGAATGCAGCTGCAATAGCGCAGTTTCAGTCTCAGGCCGGGGATTCGCTGGCCGACATAGCTCGTGTGAACCGTGCGAAACAGCAGCAGCAGGAAGCCGCCGGGGCGACGCCCAAAATAATTACGAATCAGGATCTTCCCTCGGCCCCGTCGGGAATCCCGGAGTCCGTGGAGCCGATGACAACGGTATCGGGCGTGAAGCGGTCCGTGGACAGCTCCTCGGATCAGCGCGCGAAGCAGCGACTGGTGGCCGAATACCGCGCCGGGGAGCAGTGGAAAGCGCGGATCCAGGATCAGGAAGCGCGGATTGCCGATCTGCAGGCGCGCATCGACCGCGTAAACCAGGCGATGCATGCGGCGGTAGGCACGGCGCAGTACGATACCCCGGTGAACCGCTATCAATCGATTCAGATGGAACGCCTGGCGCACATGCAGGAGATGCTGGACCAGCAGCAGCGAAGACTGTCGATGATGCAAGACGCCGCCCGCCTCACGGGCATGGGACAGTAGCGGCGGAAAAATTCGAGCTGTCCGCATATTCTTAAAAAGGGGACCGCGACGCATCCCTTGGACTATCCTTCGCGCAGCCGCGAATCATAGAAAGTCCGGCAACCACGAGCAATCCGATTTTCCGCAATCCAGACACCTGCTAGAATCACAGGTCTTTTATCGAGGTCCTCTGTCTGGGACTTCTCGGTGCAGCCCAGCCGAAATCTAATCGAACGATGAGCAGGAGATAATTCTTCATGCGCCGCAGAGACTTTCTAAAGAGTACTGTCGCCGTCGCCGTGGCAGCGGAATTTGGAATCGGTAAAGCGCAGGCCAAGGTTCCCGCCCACAACTGGGGAAGCTATGACTTCGGCTCCGGTCCGCCGGTGACCGATCGCCTCAATCAAGGCCCGTTCCCGCAATATCCGCCTGACGCCGTCATCCCCACGGACGACGTAGTGATGACGACTACTTCTTCGGAAGACGTCGTGCCGAACTATGGCAAGGGACTGGTTACCTACATCACGGCAGACAGTGGCACGGAGGAAATCAAATCAGACAATGTTCCGCAGGCCATCGAAGATCTGGTTCGATTTCCCCTGAGCCAGCAGCTTTATGTCCGTCCGACATGGAGAGAAGTGCAGCCGCGGCCGGGGCGCCTGGAACTGCCCGACTACATAAAGCTTGTTCTTGATTTAGCGAAGAAGAACAACAAGCGGGTGGGATTGCGCGTTCAGATGTGCGCTCCGGACTATACCCACGCAGCGGCGCTGCCGGATTTTGTCCTCGACAAAGTTCCGAAAGTTGATCTGGTGGTTAGCGATCAGGAGAGCGCTGCTGAGGGAAAGAGATTTTTGCAGAACCCGCATTCGCGTTATCAGCCGCGGTATGACGATCCCTTTTTTCAGTATGCATTCAAAGAACTGGTTGGACAGTTGGCGGCGGAGTTCGACGGCAATCCGCTCATCGAGTACATCGATACCTTCATGTATGGTTTTTGGGGCGAAGGGCACACCTGGCCGTTTGCCAACAACCCTTTCCCTGATTACCAGACGGCCGAGCGGACATGGGTCAACATGCTCGATGTGCAGCTCGAAAACTTTAAAAGGACTCCGTTGCTGACCAATACTCAGCCGGACTTCAGCCGGGTTGGTAATTCAGAACTGCTGGACCGCACGGTCCGCAGCAACAACTGGATTCGCAGTGACACCATCTTTATTGAGAACGAGCAGATTGAAGCGCTCAGCAATCGCCCACCCTGGACCGCGGCATTGCTTGAGCAGGGGCTTCCGGGCAAACCTCCTGATCCTAGCGCCGCAGTTGAAGGGATATCCCCGGCCGAGAACATGATCGACCATGTGATCGATATCGGGGCGAATTACTGGTCGCTCTGGAACTTTCACCAGATCAGCGCAAAGAATCTGATGAGCTACTACCAGGCTTATCCGGCGGCGTTCGACCGCATCAATCGCCGCATCGGGTACCGCGTGAGGCCGTCTTTCATCTGGAGCTATAAGGACGGCGGTTCCACGGGGCTGATTATCGGCTTCGCCAATGACGGAATCGCCGGAGTGCCGGGCGTATTGCGAGTGACCGTGGAGAGCCAGGATGGGAAGGCGCTCAAGAGCGGTTGTCTGGACGCCGGGTACCCGCTGCCCGGCAAGATTCGACAAGCCCAGTTCGTGCTTCCAGGCGTCGCCGACTGGAAGGGATTGAAACTCAGAGCTGAGATTGAAGTAAAGGGAATGCGCTATCCGGTACGCTGGGCTTGTCACCAGAAGCTGAACGATGACGGCTCGCTCACGCTGCGTGCCAACCTGCGTCAGCAGGTCTAAGCTGCGATGGTTCGGGGCGTCACCGTTCTGAGCGAATCCCAAAGCGCGGGAACACCCTGTGTGAGCGATAATGTTCTTGTTTCGCAAATTGCGCGACATCAGGAGCGACCAGCATGTCAGCATTGACTGAACCCCAAGCAGGCATGCTCTCCCGCCGCCGTTTCTTTCGCTGGGCCAGTTCGCTCGCCGCCGCAGTGGGCGCGGCTCCTCTGGTTTCCTCGGCCAAGGCTCTTTCATCACCAGAGGCGTCGGCGGATGGTGACGACTATTATGCCAAGCTCGGGGTCCCCACGATTATCAACGCTGCCGGAACGTATACCACGCTGACGGCTGCCTGCATGCCCCCGGAAGTTTTGGCGGCTGTGCAGAAGGCTGCACTCCACCCTGTGCGTTTGCGCGAACTGCAGCAGAAAGCAGGAGAGTACATTGCGCGTCGCCTCAAGTGTGAAGGGGCGGTCGTGACTTCGGGAGCCTCAGGAGCGATCAGCCTGGCGACCGCCGCGTGTGTGCAGCACGCAAATAACATCACTATTCTGGACATGCCACAGGCCATCGACGGTAAGAAGAATCAGGTCATCGTGCAGCGCGCGCACCGCTATGAGTATGACCGCGCCATATACCTCTGCGGAGCACGGGTGACGGAGGTGGTCACGCTCGACGACTACAAGCGTGCGTGTGCCGCAGGCAACGCGGTTATGACGAATTTTTTCAACGCTGCGGAAGATGAGGATGGGGTGGCAAGCAGCGCGCAGATTGGTCGAGAAGAGTGGTTGCGAGTGGCGCACGAGTACAAGATTCCGTGTCACCTGGACGCAGCTGCGGACATGCCTCCGATCTCGAATTTATGGAAGTACACAGGCATGGGCTTCGATCTTGTTGCGTTTTCCGGGGGCAAGGGAATGCGCGGTCCCCAAAACGCAGGGCTGCTTCTTGGCCGGAAGGTGCTGACGGACCTGGCCCAGGAGAACAACAATCCGGGAGACGGAATCGGCCGCGGCATGAAGGTGGCTAAGGAGCAAATAGTTGGCATGGTGGCGGCGGTCGACTGGGTTCTCTCGCATACGGAGGAGTCGATGCAGGGCGACTACCGGAAGCGAGCCGATCTCATCGCCAGTGCGATGAAGGGCATCCCATCAGTTAGAACGGAGACGGTGGTTCCCAGGATTGCCAACCACGTTCCACATCTCCTCATACGCTTCGATCCCGCGGTCACTGGCATCACCACTACTCAGATCGTCGAAGCTCTGCGTAGGGAAACACCTTCGATTGAGCTGAACCCGAACACCGGTCAACAGCCCAACCAGGGCATCCCAGCGGACGCAAACACGCTGGTGGTTGGAGTGTGGATGCTGCAGCCCGGCGAGGACGAGATCGTCGCGCGGCGGATTCGCGCGGTGCTCACCAAAAAAGCGTAGGTTTCGGGGAGACAAGACTCTTCATGGATGTCTGGCAGCGGCTGGTGCGAACTGCTTCTAGCTCCCCGGGTGGGCCAAGGCCTTTACGGCAAGCTCGGACCGGCTACGCAGTTTCTGCACGGTTTCGCCGATGGCTTTGGCAGATGCGGCGTCTTTGCTTTCAGCCGTTTTGGCGACTCCGGCGGCCTCCTCCGTGGTCGTGCTTGCGACGTCGAGCAAGACTACCAGCGCGTCGGCGTGGAGCTTCCACAGCGAGGACATACTCTGGCTGCGTTTGAGTTCTTCGAGTTCGGTGTTGACGCGGGCCACGCACGAGACCAGGCGGATCAAGGTGCGCGCTACATCGGCGCGCAAGCTTTTCTCTTCAAGGAAGCTGGCGTTGTAGGCTTCGGCTTCGGGCGTGGTGAGTGTGAGATTAAAGAAGCGCATGGGCACGATCTGGCGATATTTGGGATCTGCCACGCGGACGAAAACGCGAATCGATTCTTCGACGCGCCGCAGCTTGCTTTCTTCGGCGGAGATTTGCTGGGCCGTAATCGCCGGAGGCTGGAACGCCTGAGCCGGTACCGCGGCTTTGGCAGCGGCAACACGGGCGGGCTTCGCAGCTGCGGCCGCCCGGCCGGAACTTCGCACTTTCTCTCCACCGGCGGCGGGTGCGAGCAGTGACCGGCGGATGGGTGGGCGGCGGTCTAATTCCTTTTTTAAGCGCGACACACGGCGAAATTTTTCCAGCGCGCCGTTGTAGTCGGCCTGGAGCATTTCCTTCTGCTCGATCGCGGCCACGTGTTCCACGGTGACTTCCACGCCGTCGACCGTGCTTAGGATGCTGCCTCCCATTTCATCCAGAGCCTGGGCGAATTGTTTGATCTCACCGAGGGCCTTGGCGAAGAGCTGGTCAAAGCGTGCGCCGAACGCGGCGTTGTGCGCGGCAACGGTGGCCAGCACTCCGGGATGGTAAAACGAAGCATCCAGCCAGCGCTTCAGTTCGCGCACGCGCGAAACGATGCCGGAATCGATTAACGAATTGAAATCGCGATAGCGGGCAATCTCTTCCCGCAAGGGATCGAAGTTCCGCAGCAGCTGCACGTGTTCTTCGGGCAGCGACGGCACATCGGTATCGGCGAGAATCTCGATCAGGGCGATTTCAAAGGGAGAAAGTGGAAGAGCTCCGTCCAGTCCGTAGCCGTGCTGCTGCCACTGACCCTGGACGCGAGGATGGCGGTAAAGGAATGTCGCAATCAGGTCGGTCTTATCACGGTTGACTTCGCTGGCCTCGCGGCGCCGCACAAAATAGCGAAGCAGAGCCTCGGCGACCTCTGAATCCGTGTCGGGGGTGAGCGCCTGGCGCAGCATGGCGGGCGTGATGGCCATGTCGAGCAGGTGCAGCCAGCGATACATCCGGGAAAGAGTTTCCGGCAGGTCGCCTTCAGAGTGGCGAAGCGAAACCTCATCGAGCCCGCTCGGAATAGGGACGTCTCCGCCGAGCGAGTCGCGTAACAGTTTTTGATAAAAACCCTGGACTGTCGCCAGGATTGCCAGCTCAAACTTAAGGTCCTCGGCCAAAGAGACGCTCCGCGAGCGAGATCCTCCCCGTCGATTGGGGGAATTCTTTACTGCTGTTCAAGTAAAGACGAAAGTCACTGGGTACCGCAAGTTACTACCGGAGCGGGACTACCACGCTGATTTTCATTTTCCGGAAGTACATGGACTTCTGCGTGGCCGGGGAAGAATGTCTCGGCAGCTAAGGCCACTGTTGATCGTTTGGGCTGCTTGGGGCGCGGCTGAAGCCGGGCCCTTTCAAACCAGAGAACGACCTTTCAAAACACCACAGTCTTATTGCCGTAAAGAAGCACGCGGTTCTCAACGTGCCAGCGAACGGCGCGGGAGAGGACGACCTTTTCGAGGTCACGGCCTTTGCGGATGAGGTCTTCGACGGTGTCGCGGTGGGAGACGCGGACTACGTCCTGTTCGATGATGGGCCCGTCGTCGAGGATCCCGGTGACATAGTGGCTGGTGGCGCCGATCAGCTTTACTCCGCGCTCGAAGGCCTGGTGGTAGGGCCGGGCTCCAACGAAGGCGGGCAAGAACGAATGGTGAATGTTGATGATGCGCTGGGGATAGCGGTTGACGAAATCGTTGGAGAGAATCTGCATGTAGCGGGCGAGGACGAGGAAGTCGGCTTTGTAATCTTCGATCAGCGAATGGATTTTTTCTTCGGCCTGCCGCTTGTTGTCCTTCGTGATTGAAATGACGCTGTAGGGGATTTTGTAGAAGTCGGCGATGGGTTGGTTATCGGGGTGGTTTGAGATGATCAGCGGAATGTCGCAGGCGAGCTCGCCGCTCTGGTGACGATAGAGGAGATCGACCAGGCAGTGATCGTACTTCGAGACGAGAATGATCATGCGCGGGCGATGCGAGGACTGCGCCAGCCGCCACTTCATCTGAAACTTCTCGGCGATGGGTGAAAAATGTTTGCCGAAATCGGCCAGGTCTTTATCAGTGAGATCGATGTCGAAATCTTTGGGATCGAATTCGACGCGCATCAAGAAGAGGCCGGACTCTTCGTCGGCGTGCTCGTCGGCATGCAGGATGTTGCCGTTGTGGCGATAGACGAAGTCGGCGATGGTGGCAACTTCACCTTTGGCGTCAGGGCAACTGACCAGCAAGATGGCGGAGTTTTTCATAGTACAGGCAGCGGGTCAGCGGCCTTTCTTGCGCTCGTTTTCTTTGATGCGCTCCTTGATTAGCTTCTTCAGGAGATTCGCTGGAAAAGGCTTATAGGGTGCGAAGCGGATGGTGCCTTTCGATGTTTGGAAGTTCTTGAGTTCATTCTTGAACTCTATGGTCGGTCCGGCGCCGGGGAACAGGCTGCAATGATCTGAGAACGCGGCGAAACTCGCGAGCGTGCCTTTGTATTTGAATGTCGGGATGCCGTAGCTGATACCCTCAGTCGCTTCGGGTGGTGCGACGGAGCGAATGACCGCGCGAACTTTGTTCAAGGCGGTGCGGGCGGGCTCCGGGACGCGTTCCAGATATTCGTCCACTTCGTTCGTGGCGACCTTTGATTTTCTGACCGGAGCGCTCTTGTCTGATTTTGCTTTCTTCATTTGAATCCAACGGGAAGATCGTTCATTGTCAGTTTACGCCATAGCCGTTTAACGCTCCGGCAGCGAGAGCGAGACGCCCTCGCGACAGCCGGCGGGACGCCGGCGCTACTTCTTCAGGTACTTCAATATCTCTCGCGCGGCGTTTGCTCCCGAGCCTCCGGTCAAGCCTGCGCCGGGATGCGTGCCGCTGCCGCAAAGATAGAGGTTTTGAATCGGCGTGCGGTAGCGTGCCCAGTCCAGCAGCGGGCGCATGGTGAAGAATTGGTCGAGGGCGAGGTCGCCGTGGAAAATTTGGCCGCCGGTTAATCCGTAAACTTCCTCCAGATCAAGCGGCGTAATTATCTGGTGGGTGAGAATCATCTCTGGCAAGTTCGGCGCATATTGCGCGAGCGTCTGCACCACGGTTTGACCCAGGGCTTTGCGCTGCTCTTCCCAGTCGCCCTTTAGCTTGTAGGGCGCGTACTGCATGTAGATCGACATCACGTGTTTGCCGGCGGGCGCGAGCGTCGGATCGGTAAGCGACGGGATGGTGGCTTCGAGATAGGGCTGGCGCGAGAAATTGCCGTACTTCGATTCGTCGAAAGCGCGCTCGAGATAGTCGATCTCGGGGCCGATGTGAATGCGTCCCTTAAGCGCGGCGCCATCACCGTTTTCTAAAGCAGTGAAATTCGGCAGGGCGGATAGCGCGAGGTTGACCTTGGCTACCGTGCCGTTGCCGCGGAAATGCTGCAGCTTCTGCACGAAGTCGGGGGAAAGATGTGTTGGGTCGGTGAGCTTGAGCAGGGTACGTTTGGGGTCAGCGTTGGAAATGACTGCATTGGCGCTGATTTCTTCGCCGGTCGAGAGCAGCACGCCGGTGGCTGCGCCGTCTTTCACGCGAATCTCGATGACTTCGGCGGCGGTGCGAATCTCGGCTCCGGCAGCCTTTGCGGCGGAAGCCATGGCTTCGGTGAGTGCGCCCATGCCTCCCGCGGCGAAGAACGCCGAACCCGCAGGATGAGAATCTCCGGCTGCGCGGATCAGCAACTGCAGGCTGCTGCCAGCCGACCATGGCCCGAGAAAAGTTCCGAAGATTCCGCGCGCCGCTATGACAGCGCGCAATAGTTCGGTCTCGAAATATTCCGCTACAAGATCGGCTACGGCCATCGGTCCCCAGCGCAGGACGCGATACATATCCCGCTTGCCGAGGTTGCGCAGAGCGCGGCCGGTCTTGAGCATGCTCCAGAGATCGCCGCCGCTGGGGTGGTCGATATCGGGTGGAGTAGTAGCGAGCGCTTCCGCGATTACTTTGCTGATTTTTCCCAGAGATTTTTCAAACTCAAGATACTTGGTTGCGTCTTTCTGTGAGAAGGCGCCGATCGACTGCGCAGATTTGTTTTCGTCCTGGTAGAGCGAAAGCGCGCGACCGTCGGGCGAGAGTGCGGTGACGCAGGTGTCTGGAGTGATCAGCCTCAGCCCGTGTTTTTCCAGTTGCATGTCGCGGACGATGTCTGGACGTATCGGACCAGCGGTGTGCGCGAGTGTGGAGCAACGGAAGCCGGGATGAAATTCATCGGTGACGGCGGCGCCACCGACCTGGGACCGGCGCTCGAGGACTAGGGGCTTGAATCCCGCCCTGGCTAGATAGAAGGCGGTGACGAGGCCGTTGTGGCCGCCGCCGATGATGACAATGTCGCGCGTGGAGGATGTGCTCATTTAGGCGGCTCCTCCCAAGTCTTTCAGCATTTCTAATGCGGCAAGGCGGCCGGGGGCGCCCATGATGCCGCCGCCGGGGTGCGTGGCCGAACCGCACATGTAGAGATTCTGGATCGGGGTGCGGAAGCGGGCGTAGCCGGGCGCGGGGCGCAGGAAGAAAAGTTGCTCGAGGGACAGTTCGCCCTGGAAGATGTTGCCTTCGCTCAAGCCCCACTCGCGTTCGAGATCGAGCGGGGTGATGACTTGCTTGTGGAGGATGATGTCTTTGATGTTGGGCGCGTACTCGGCGATGGTGTTGACGACGGTGTCGCCGAAGGCTTCTTTTTGATCGTCCCAGTTCAGGCCGGGGCGCAGCTTGTAGGGCGCGTACTGCACGAAGCAGGAGAGCACGTGCTTGCCCGGCGGCGCGACCGAGGGATCGGTGAGCGAGGGGATGACCATGTCGATGTAGGGACGACGAGAGAAATTGCCGTACTTGGCATCGTCGTAGGCGCGCTCCATGTATTCGACGGATGGAGAGATGGACATGGCGCCGCGCAGATGAGGGCCGACTCCCGGCATGCATTTGAAGTTCGGGAGACCGTCGAGCGCCATGTTTACCTTGCCGGACGAGCCGCGGTATTTGAAGCGGTTGATGTCTTCGAGAAAGTCGGCGGGCAGGTGCTCGGCTTCGATGAACTTGTTGAAGGTTAGTCGGGGATCGACGCTGGAAGAAATTGTTTCCGCATAGATTTCATCGCCGTTGGTGAGAACTACGCCTTTAGCCTTGCCATCTTTGACGATGATTTTCGCTATGGCGGCTTGTGTGCGAATCTCGACGCCAGCTTCGCGGGCGGCATCTGCTATGGCGTTTGAAATTGCTCCGGTGCCGCCGCGGGCGAAGCCCCAGGCGCGGAATGCGCCGTCGATTTCTCCCATGTAGTGATGGAGCAGAACGTAGGCGGTTCCCGGAGATCGCACGCCGAGGAATGTGCCGATGATTCCCGAGGCCGACATGGTGGCTTTGAGGACGTCGGTCTCGAACCACTGATCGAGAAAATCGATGGCGCTCATGGTCATGAGCTGGACCTGGTTGTACTTGTCGTAGCTCGACATGCCCTGGAAGCGGCGTCCGATGAAGAGCAGCTTCATCAATTCGCGCGGATTGAGCGTGTTGGGGTCGGGCGGCACCATGCTGAGAATCGGCTTCACGAAGCGGCACATGGCTTGCATGGCCTTGCCGAATTCGTCGTAGGCTTCGGCGTCGACGCGGGAGTGGCGGGCGATCTCGCGGTGAGTCTTGCCGTGGTCGTTCACGCGCCACAGGTAATCGCCACTGGGCATGGGGGTGAACGTGCCGTCGAGCGGAAGAATCTCGAGACCGTGGCGTGGAAGATCGAGGTCGCGGATAATTTCCGGGCGCAGCAGCGACACCACGTAGGAGCAGACGGAGAATTTGAAGCCGGGGAAGACTTCTTCCGTGCAAGCGGCGCCGCCGAGAATGTGGCGGCGTTCGAGCACTAGAACTTTTTTTCCGGCGCGAGCGAGGTAGGCGGCGTTGACGAGTCCATTGTGACCTCCGCCGATTACGATTACGTCGTATGAATTGGCCATAAGCTCTTAGCCTTTAGCTGTTCGCTTGCTGGTTGAGAATGGGGACGAGGAATATTAGCGCAGTTTCGGGGTGCGCGTATTAGAGGCCGCTGGGAAGGACGCTCCAGCTGCGGAGGGCGTTCGACAGGATTGATGTGAGAGAGCGCATGAGTCGAATGGTTATTCTATCGGGAATGCGTTGTTTTGTCTGTAGGTTTGAGCAGGCCGTGACCGATAATCATTTCCGGCTTCCGAAGGGAGTTACAATTCCGCTATGGATCTCCCTAAGCTTTGGGCTCTGATTGAGGCGGATCTTACTCGGGCGCGAAGCATGCTCCCAAGGAGTGCGGCCGACGATCCGACTATCCACGAGTTCGAAGAGTTTCTGGATCATAATGAACTCGGACTGGCCTGTGACATGCTTGCGCATTACGGTGAGCACAACCCGGTTAGCGTAGATTTTTGGCTGGCACTT
>JBEKWP010000017.1:0-57678 GCA_049512915.1 Candidatus Sulfotelmatobacter sp. | reverse complement strand
ACATTTCCCCAACTCGAACTAGTCGTGGCCGTCGCGGTTGCCGGGGAGCCGTTATCCTGCGTGCCTCCTAAAAGGGTCTTGGGATCGGTGGCATGTTGGGAAAAGCTGACGAACTGGGTCATGGAACCAAGGTTCTGATTGAGGTCGTCGAACTGATTCGTGCCGGAGCACGAACCCGTGGAGAGCCCGGTGAATCCATTCAACGCACGATAGATGCCGCCGTCGTTCGCGAAATACATCAAGTCTGTTCCAGACGACGGGATCGTGTATGCCAGCGCGTGCTGATCAGGATGCACATGCGCCAGCGCCGATAAAGGATCGCAGCCATAGACATGCGTAAGATTCATGAACGGCACGCCGGAGCACGTGGGGTTGCTGGCGTTGATCGAACATTTGTAGAGGTTGATTGCACCCGCGTAGAGATCCGTGGCAGATGCACCGTTAGGAACGGCCAGAAGTTCGAGGTTGTAGAATCCCTGCTGCACGCCGCAGCCATCGGAATCGCCGCAGTTGAGGATCCCGCTGTCGCTCATTTGAGTCCACGAGGAGCCGCTGTTCGTGCTCTGCCAAATGCCTTGATCCACGGGATCGCCGGCAGAGTTTAGCGAAACGAACCACACATACATCTCATTGCGTCCCGGTACGACCGTGATTTCCCCGCGATAGATCGGACAGGTCGCAACGTAGTTTTGCGGGCACGCGGTTGTGCCGAGCAAGCCGGCAGCGCCCGGCTGGGTGGGGAGACGCATCCAAGTCAAACCGTCCGGAGAAGAGTACAAACCGTGATAGCGCACCGCCGCAAAAAATAGACCGGCTGCGGCGTTGTACACCACCGAGGTTGCTGAGGTTGCCTCGCTCGTTCCGGAGAAGAGAGCGTCGTAAGTCCAGGTCTGGCCGGCATCGGTGGAGGTGTAGAGGCCCCGGTAAGTGCTGGCGGTCAATGCGCCGGCAGTTACGCCTTCCGACGTTGCCGCCATGGCTGCGACTACTGTGCTGGTCTGTCCACTCGCCGTGCTGAAGGCCGTGCGCGTTGCACCCAGGCCGCTGAAGGAGTAAGCGCCGCCGTTCGCGGTGGAGATCAAGGCCCAGGTGTTGCCGCCATCCGCGGAGCGCAGAATGCCGAGTCCGAAGTAGGAGTCGGCGGAATTGTCAGCTTCGCCCGTGCCCGCCAGCACCACACTCTGCGCGGGATCGGAGTTTCCCGGCTGAATCGCAATCGAACCGATGGAAAGCGTTGCCTGGTCGTCGGTGACCGCGGTCCAGGTCACGTTGTTGGCTATGTTCGTGGTCGCGTTAGTGGATTTCCACACTCCGCCCTGAGCTCCGCCGATATAAACCGTGTTGCCAGTGGGGTCTGCGGGGTCGATTGCCACCGCAGTGGCTCGTCCCGAAACCTGGTTGTAGTTCTGAAATCCATCGCCTGTGGCGTCGGAAGCCAGCGGCACCGGGCCGAGTGGTGTCCACGCGCCAGACGACGCAGGTTGAGAGTCCGACTGGGCGGCCTGAGTGCGAGCCAGCCGAGCGGCGCGGGCTTGCATTTTCGCCTGATAGGCTCGATACCGCAGCTCGGCGGAAGACTTTCCCGGAATCACACGGCCGCGCAGAAACCATTCCGAGCGTTCTTGCTCGTGGTCGGCATCCGCATCGGCGATGGGCGACTCGGAAGCTTTCTTCTTGGCACCCTGTGCCTGTGCGTTGAGAAACAACGAGAATGGCAAGACCGCGAGCAGGGAAGCGCGAATTACGCGGCGGGACGCGGGAGGGGCCATGGATACTCAGCTACGAGGCAAGTATCAAAGGGCCAAAGAGAACAAGCAATCAAAAAGCCGCGCAAATTTGATCTGAGGACCATTCCGGGAATAAGAAGTACAATCTCCATCGTGTTCCCGACTTGCTTCTATTACGATTGCTTCGAGGTGTGTAGCAATGAAGTATGTCTCAATGATAAGGTGCCGGCTTGTATCCCTCGGTTTAATTTGTCTGCTGTTGGCGTGCGGGCTCTCGATCCCGCGAGCTGAATCTGCCGAGCGCGAGATCAATGTTGCCGCTGCTGCGGACTTGAGCTCTGCCATGCAGGAAGTCGCTGCCAACTATGAAAAGCGCACGGGCGTCGTCCTAAAGCTTTCGTTCGGCGCATCCGGCGGGCTGACCCAGCAGATTCAGAACGGCGCACCGTTTGACGTTTTCTTCTCGGCGGACATGGATTATCCCCGGCAGCTGATCGCCGGCGGCCTTGCCGATGGCACAACGTTATATCGTTATGCGGTAGGGCAGTTGGTGTTGTGGGTTCCACAGGATTCGCCGCTCGATGTCGAACACAAGGGCATGGACGTTCTGCTCGATCCGTCAGTGAAAAAAATTTCAATCGCGAATCCCCAACATGCCCCTTACGGGCGCGCCGCGGCGGCGGCGCTGCAGCATTATGGCCTGTATGAAAAGCTCGGCGACCGGCTGGTGCTGGGAGAGAATGTGTCGCAGGCGGCGCAGTTTGTGGAATCTGGCAACGCACAGGCGGGGTTCGTGGCTCTGGCTCATGCGATGGCGCGTGCGATGCAGGGTAAGGGCAGATACTGGGTGGTGCCGGCCGAGGCGTATCCGGCGCTGGATCAGGGCGTGGTGCTGATTTCACGCTCGCCTCATCGGGAAGATGCAATGGCGTTCCTGGGGTTTATGAAAACCGAGGAAGCGGCCGGGCTGCTGCGGCGTTATGGATTCACCTCGCCTGACCTGAAATACAAGCTGAAGTAGGGAACTGCCGCACAAAACAATGACTATCGACTGGCAGGCATTTCGACTCACGATAGAGCTAGCGGTGGTGGTATCGGCCATCCTGGTTGTGGCTGGTCTGCCTTTGGCCTATTGGATCGCCTTCTCGCGCCGACGCTGGAAATTCCTTGTCGAGGCGCTGGTTGCCTTGCCGATTGTGCTGCCGCCGACGGTGCTCGGTTTTTATGTGCTGGTCGCTCTCGGTTCGCGTAGCCCTTTCGGCCGCTGGTGGCAGTCCTGGACGGGACACACTTTGGCTTTCACTTTCACCGGACTGGTGATCGGCTCCATTCTCTATAGCCTGCCGTTTGCGGTCCAGCCCTTCGCGGCTTCGTTCTCCTCGGTCGATCGCAAACTGCTGGCAGCCTCGGCCACGCTGGGAGCCTCACCGTTACGCACCTTTTTCCGAGTGGTAGTTCCGCTCTCTGTGCCCGGTCTCGTCGCGGGCGTGGCTCTGGCATTTGCCCACACCATGGGCGAGTTTGGGGTGGTGCTGATGGTAGGAGGCAACATTCCCGGTGTGACGCGCACGGTTTCCATCGGAATTTACGATCAAGTGCAGGCTTCCAACTATGCTTCAGCCAATGCTATGGCTTTGTTGCTGCTCGTTTTTTGTTTTGGGGTTCTAACCCTGGTCTACGGGCTGCACAGGCGGACCCAGCATCAAGCAACGGTGAATCGCGAAGTATGGGCGATGGGTCCAATCAAATAAGCGAACCTAGATTGAGCGAACCTCGATTAAGCGAACCTAGATTAAGCGAACCTCAATGCCCACTCCTGCGGAGATAAGACCCGCGAATCCAACCCTGAGCGCACGCATTCGTAAGAGCTTCTCCGCCGCCGAGCGCCCGTTCTCGCTCGACGTGGATTTCACGGCGGCGCCGGGATTCACCATACTGTTCGGTCCTTCAGGATCGGGCAAAACCACGCTGCTCGACTGTGTGGCGGGTCTGGCTGTTCCGGATGCCGGGAGAATTGTCGTGGGTGAGCGAGTCTTGTTCGACGCGGACTTACGCGTCAGCCTTCCGGTTGCGAAACGCGGCGTTGGATACGTTTTGCAGGATCTCGCACTATTCCCACACCTCGCGGTCGAGCAGAACACGGAGTACGGTCTCGCTCATTTGCCACGATCTGAGCGCCGGCAGCGGGCTACGGCGATGCTGCAGGAGTTCCACATCGAGCACTTGCGCCAGCAGCGCCCAGGAGAGATTTCGGGTGGCGAGCGCCAGCGTGTGGCCCTGGCGCGAGCTTTGGTAACCGACCCCTGCGTTCTCTTGCTCGATGAGCCTCTGGCGGCTCTGGATGGCCGTACCAAATCGAAGATCCTCGACGACCTGCGGCGGTGGAATCAGGCGCATCGCATCCCGATTTTATATGTCACGCACGCGCGCGAGGAAGTGCTGGCGCTCGGCGAACGCGTGCTGGTGATGGAAGAGGGCCGCATCATCGCGCAGGGCGCACCGCATGAGGTCCTGGGTGCTCCACTCCAGGAAACTGTGGCGCAGTTGGCGGGTTTTGAAAATATCTTCCACGCCACCGTGGAATCAGTACACGAAGATCGCGGCACCATGCTTTGCCGAATCATGCTTCACCGCGTCCCGACTTCCGGTTTGCCTGACAGCCATCAGGACATATCCATCCTGCTGGAGACGCCGTTGATCCGGGCCGAGGCAGGCGCACACCTGCGGGTGGGGATTCGTGCGGGCGACATTCTGCTGGCGGTCGCGAAGCCGGTGGGATTGAGCGCGCGCAACATCCTTGCTGGACGGCTGGCGTCCCTGGAACGGCGCGACATGATCATTTCGGCGCGCGTGGATTGCGGAGTCGAGATGGAAGTCCATCTGACGCTTGCGGCGCGTGACGCCCTGGATCTTGCCGAGGGAAGGGGGGTATGGCTGGTGATCAAAACTCACTCCTGTCATTTAATGCGGAGCTGACCTATAATGCGGTAGCGCCCGAGCTGTTCGATAAGCTGAAGGCATATCCCCCACATCTGTTTTGCCGGAGTCGCTTCGTGCAATCTGCTTCTCAACGTCCATCATTTAGGTTTCCCAGGCGCCGGCTCGCCTGGTTCGCTGCCTTCTGGCTATGGGGCCAGATCGCTGCCCTGGCGCAGCTGCCCGGCATTAATACAGGTGCGGATTCCGCGATGGCGCAAGTCGACTTCGCGCAAATATATCTCGAAACCGAGAACCGGCGCCTCAAAAACATTGAGGAGCGGAAGGCGCAGGATAGACAACTGGTTCAGTCCGGTGCCGTGTCAGCGCTCGATCTGGATGCCCCTAACGCCGCGATAGAGGAGTTCAACCGCGCTCGCACCTTATTGAAAGCGCAGAATTCGAAAGAGGCAATCAAGCATCTGCAAAAGGCGATTGCGGGGTATCCCAAATTCGTTTCAGCCCACGTCGGTCTCGGGCTCGCCTATGTCGATCAGGAAGACCCGGGTCGAGCCAAGAGTGAATTCGAAACGGCTGCCGAACTCGATGACAAATTCCCCGGATCGTTCCTGCACCTCGGTCGGCTGGCCTTGTCGCAGAACGATTTTCCGAGTGCAGAATCAGCACTGGAGAAAGCCGTCTCGCTCCAGCCCACCGATGTCAACATCCTCTCGGTTCTGGCGTATGCGCAAAATGGAACCCATCAATACCGGCATACTCTGGAAACGGTGCAGCGAGTGCATTCGCTCGATCACAAGGGAATGGCGAATGTGCACTACGTGGCTGCGTCAGCCGCCATGTCTCTGAACGATTTCGCCAGCATGGAGCGCGAACTGAACTTCTTCCTGAGCGAGGACCCCACCAACGCTCTTGCTCCAGTCGCGCGCCAGAATCTGGCCGTCCTTGCCCACAACAAGACAGTTCGGGCTGCAGGCGCCGGCAATTCGCAGCCCGCAACCGCCGGGTCCGTTTCGCAGCCGGTACAAACTTTCCCCAATACTGACAGATTGAAGGCACAGCTCGCTACGTTGGGCGATGAATCCGATAGTGGCACATGCGACGACTGCGGCGCCCTGGCCGAGGCAGACGCCCCCAAAATGGGAGGCAACAGCGGCGCAGCCTCGGATGCGCCTCGGAGTACCTCTGCTCGCATCGGCGGTGTCTGGACGATTCACAAGAATGTGGACGACGTGGCCCTGTTTTTTTCCGTGAGCAGCCATGGACACATGGTGAACGATTTGGAAGCGTCCAACATTCAGATCCGCGACGACAGCAAGCCTCCGGAAAGAGTCGTGCAATTCGCCCCGCAGTCAAACCTTCCCTTGCGTCTGGCTCTGCTCGTGGACACCAGCGGTTCGGTGCACGACCGGTTCTCCTTCGAGAAAAGTGCCGCGACTAAGTTCGTTCAGAAGGTGCTAAGCAATCCTGCAGACCTTGGGTTCATAGCAGGTTTTGCCGCAGAGCCCACCGTAACCCAGGATTTCAGTGCAGACCCAGTTGAACTGGGAAAGGGGATCGATAATCTCGCAAATGGCGGCGGCACCGCGCTCTTTGATGCGGTCTCGTTCGCGTGCAGAAAGCTGGGACAGTATCCGGACGGCGAGCGGGTGGCGAGAGTCCTGGTGATCCTGAGCGACGGCGAGGATAATTCCAGCCACGGCAGCCTGAAGCAGAGCATAAGAGCTGCAGAACGGATGGGGGTGACGATTTATACCGTCAGCACAAAAGAGGGCCTTGGCGACAAGACAGATGCCGACAAGGTGTTAGAGGTACTGGCGGAGAGCAGCGGAGGTGAAGCAATGTTTCCTGGTGATTTGCATACCCTGGGTTCCTCCCTCGATAAGCTGCGCGATTTGATCCGCAGCCGTTACTTCATCGCCTACAAACCCGCCGACTTCCAGCCGAACGGGAGCTATCGCACCATCAACATCATTGCGGAGAAAAACGGCAAGCATTTGCAGGTCCGGGCTCGTAAGGGCTACCACGCTCGCCTCGAAGCAAGTCCCAACTAAGCGGAAGGCCGGAAGCTTCCTCGGTCCGGTCGATCTCAATCACGGCAACCCACTGGCCCGGCCGCTCTTCAGAAAATACGATGTGGCCGCCGAGGATCTGCGCCGCGGCGGCAGGCGGCAGGTCGCGGTGAAATCCGAAGAAGCGGGTCTTCAGTTCCGTCCAAGTCCGCCAGCGATCCCATAACGCAAGCCCGGGCTCGTATTTCGTGGAGAAGACCAGCGCGACCTGATAGTTCGAGTGAGAGGCAGCGGCGGACAGCACTTCATCCAGCGAAAAGTTCTCGATGCGAACAACGCGCATCGGCCGCGTAATGTAACCCAGCCAGGGCCGGGATATTTCGTCCGAGGCAGGCCATGCCGTGAGCACCCGGGCCATGGGATAGCGAGCTTCGAGGAAGTGCTCACCATCTTCATGCAACACGATGTAATTCCGGTAGGCGAGATTGTCCTCAGGCGAGAACCCATACGGAGGGTTCCAGAACCAGGCCACAACGAAAGCTATTGCCACGCAAGCAACGGCCGTCAGCCAATAATGCAGCCTGCGCCAGAGCGTTGAGACCGAAACAATGATGACAAGGGGAACGGCCGGAAGCATGTAACGAGCCAAAACCGCGCCCCCGATCAGCGCCATCGCCACTGCATAAGCCAGCATGACGACATAGAACACCATTTGTACCGGCAGCCTGATCCGCGGACGCTCGCCAGCCGGATCGCTCCGAGGGGGCAGGAAACACATCCCGACCAGCATCGCCAGCGTCAAAACCCATAAGTGGAGGTATCCGGTGATCTGCCAGAGCCGCATGGCCAGCGCAAAAAGGAATCGCGTGAAGCTGAAAGTCGCAGCCACGTTGTAGCGGAAGAACTCCGGATTGCCGAAGACGTATCCGGTGCGTGCGAAGTGATAGGCATACCAAAGAGCGAGCGGCATCGTGGGGATCAGCAGCGAGGCGATGCGCCGCACAGAACCATCTGTCGATCCGCGGTCCTCGTTCTCCAGCCAAAGTTTGCGCAGCGGACCGTTGCGCGCAAGCACGCCGAGAATTTCCCACGCGGCGAGGACCAGGGGAGCCAGAATCGCAGTTTCTTTCGCCAGTGCGGCCAGCGCGAACCAGAACATCGTCGCGACGGTTTCACCTTCCACATACGCAGCGAGACCCCAGAAGGTAAGTCCCGCCGCGGCCAGATCCACCTGCGCCAGAGAGCTTTGCGCGAAGAACACGGGATACAGCGCGGCGCAGAGAGTGGACGCGACCGCAACTTCAGTGTTGGCCACCCGTTCAGCCAGCTTGAACAAACCCAGAAGTGAGAAGGCGGTGATTACCAGCATCGCCGTCCGGGTCACCAGAGGAGCGTAGCCCACCACCTTCCACCAGAGAGCAAGCCATGCCATCACCAGAGGTGGGTGCGCGTTCGAAACCGTGGAATGAGGAATCAGGCTTCCTGTCAGCAGAAGGTCGCGTGCGGCGGGAACGTAGTAACCGCTTTCATCCCAGAAGTAAGGCAAGCGCAGCAGAGGCGCGTGCAGCAGAAAGATAAATACAAAAATGACTGCAAACACCAGGGCCGGGTAAGCGTCCGACCATCGAACCGGACTACTCCGGCCAGACCAGTAGTCTCTCAGAATCCCCCCTAGTGCACTGGCCCAGTAGGAGTGAGGCGCGGGTCGAGCTTGATCTCGCCAAAAGCGCTCTCGTAGCCGGCCACATTCTGCTGCAGCAGTCCCAAAAGTGCCTTGGCCTGCTGCGGGCTGAGGTAGATGCCCTGGAAGTTGCGAATCTCGACCTGAGCTTCGGTCTGCTGTTGCAGAGTGCCGAAAACCATGAAGAAGTCCCAGACATTCACCCGCATCTGCACGCTGTTGGCATAGGCCTCGCGGTAGTCGGGAGCATTGATCAGCTTGACGTTAGGTTGCGCGGGAAGGCTCATAGAAAAGCAGTGTAATGACTTAGGGGGCGCGAAGGGAAGGCGGGGCGCGGGAAATTCTCGGACTGAAGCGAAGATTCCTGGCGAAAGCAGTCCAGGCCAGGCAGCCTGCGACCGACAAAAAATGTCACTCCGCTTGCATCTTTCTGGCTTTCTGACCTTCAGAGGGCTGCCGCGAAAGGTCATGAACGTTAGCTACTTTGCTGAAACCAAAGGAGTTGTAGGATGGCACTACAGGCCTCGTCTGGCGTTCAAAGTGCGAGACTTGAAGCGTTCCTAAATTGGTTTCTTGCGAGCACTCTTATGACTCATAATCCCGATCACGGGGTCACTGAAGAGATCATTCTCCCCGACAACCTGCTCCCTCTGGGATCTGTGCTGGGCGAGGGAGTCACCCCGCTGGATGTCAGCATGGTGCTGGCAAAAGTGTTTAAAGTGCAGTACGCCGAAGTCGCACTGCTGCGCCTCGAAGGCGGCCTGCTTAAGTTCATTTTTCCCGAGCACCTGCGAACCACGGGAGCGATTCCTATTTCCAGCAAAGCGGTCGCGGCCCACACCGCGTTGAGCAAGAAGGCTGAGATTTTCAACAATTTCGCGCGCGTAAAGCATGCCAGCATCTTCGAAACTATCAAGCCGGTTGGATCCGAAACCGAAGAACTGGCGCCGCCCGCGCCCATCCAGAAACTAATGTCAGTGCCGATTCTGGATCACAAAATGACGGTGCTGGGTGTCATTCAAATCTCACGTAAGGGACTGGATCCACGCTTCACCCAGGACTTCAGCCGCGAAGACTTGCACGATCTGGAACTCGCCGCCGGAGTGCTGGCCGCTTCGCCGGTCATGCTCGAAAACTGAAGCGGGACTTCAGAAATTCAAGTGGCCGCCGGCCTGGAAGGGTCGGCGGCCATTTTCGGTTTTAGCGCCTGCAGCGGTGAAGTTGTCGGTAGCGTTAATCCTTCAGCCCGGCTACTTTTCCCCGCAAAACGGTGATTGAAGCCTTCGGCAGCGTAAACTCAGTCTGCGGCCCAGCCGCCACAGTGGTCGCGACCGGTGGATGATCTGGGTCTGCGTGGCTCTCAGGGCCGTCGTTAATCCACACATACTGCTCGCTTCCGAAAGTCACGAGAGCGACCGGCCCGGAAAAAGAAACATTCTGCTTGCTCTTGGAATCCTCAAACTGCACGCGCACCGTGTGCGGATTAGTCTCGTCGCGGTTCACCAGCATCACAGACCAATTTCCGTCAGGGCGATGCACTGCATACGATGTAACCAGGGCATTGCCCTCAGAGTCTGCAATAGCAACGGAAGAAGGGAACATATGATGCACCCCAGAGCGATGCTGCACCCACTCCAGGTTAATCATGTGAGCGGCGAAGTAGGGCGAAGTGTATCCCTTGATGTCATAGCCTTCAGGAGCACCCTCATCAGAACCGCCTTCGTCGGCGACAAAATTTGACCACGAGGCCCAACCCAGGCAACTTTTCTGAATGCCCTGCGGCTGAATCGGCGAGTGATAGAACGCAGCCCCTCCCCCTTCAAAGAATGAGCCAACATTGTCTGCCAGCCATAGCGCGGCGAAGATTGTGGTCATGGGCCCGGTGAGTTCGGCGGCGAGATGATTCTCGGTCACCATGAGCGGAACTTCTTTAGGAACGCCGTCGTCCCTCCACACCTGCAGGATGTGCTTCATCAACTGAGGCTCGGTATAGAGAGTTTTCCAGGTGATCGTACAGGCATCAAACGGATAATGCTCAAATGACACGAACCCCAGGTCGGAGATGCGGCCGTGCGCCTTCAGGTAATCGACGAAGCGTCCCATCCACGAAATGCGGCCCCGAGCGTCCGGCCAGACACGAATGTCTTCATTCACTCCTTCGAAGATTGGACCACCCAGCTTAAGTTTCGGGTCGACTTTGTGAATCGCCGCAGCCCACTGAATGTACAGCGCCCCGTAGTCTTCCGGCATGGCGTGCTTGCCATCGGGCTCCTCGCCTAGCTCGACGTATCCGAGGTTGTACCCGCGCTTCTCGACGTAGGCAATTTCGGCAGCAGCATCGTCCGGCGTGCCGTAAAGCATCGTCACCGGAATCATCGCAGGAAGATTGTTGGTCAGCCCGCTGGTGAAGAAGAGGTCGAAGCCGCTATGCTGATAGCCGCCCGTCGCGTTCACGTCAGTAGCCGAGTGCCATGGATCAATCGAAGACGAGCAATAGGTGGTCGGCTTCTCACTCATACTCTTCTGGACTTCGGCAAACGCGCCGCCGGAGTCGACGGTTCCGACGCGGATCGACTGAATGGCGTATCCCACACAGTTGCGGACATCGTCCGATCCATCCAGATCACAGGTATTCGAGGATTCCGTCATCAAGACGCGCACGTACTGCGTGTCGATGGGCGCGTCGGCGAACTTCAGATTCACCGTTCCGCCTTGCGCGCCTTTTATCGCTCCCGCAGAAAAAGTTTTCCACTCGCCTTGCGGACCTGCATCGAAGTCGAGCGCACGTTTTCCCACCCAGTACTCGACCTGATAGGTGGTCGCATACGGGCTGGCCCAGGCGATGCGAACGGCGTTCACCGGCTTTTCAGACTGCAGATCGACAATCACCCATTGCGGGTGCATCGCGTCGTTTTCTCCGGTGAACTTGCTGGTGAGATACGGATTGCTTTTCCAATAGCTGAGATTCGGGCCCTGCAGCGGCCGGTCGCCGCTGGTCGAAAAACCACGATGCGGCAACGCGTAGGAAAGAATGTAGCGCAGCGGCTCCTTGAGTTCGGTGCTTCCAGTGAAGTATCCGCTCTTGTGCGCCGGATCGCTCCACGTCCCGTTCTCCGTCCAATGCCACGCCGCCATGCGCAGCTCAGAATTGTTGCGATAAGTAATCGGACCCCAGCCCGCCGATAGAGACTCCTGAATGATGTGCGGGGTATAAACCTTGTCGATCGCGTCGTGCGAAAGAACGTCAATAGAACTTCCAAGAGCGCTGTCGGGATCGAAGGAATTGATCGCGTGGCCCGGCGTGGCATCGACGTGAACGGTTGCCATTTGCGGTTCGGCGGCGGGTGCCGATTGGGCGGGCGCTGGAGCGCCGTGCGCGACGACAGAAAGCACGGCGACAGCAAGGGCAACCCCGCTCAACCGCTTTTCAGCTTCGCTTCGACGGAAGTTCCACCTCATGAACAGATCAAGCCGCATCGCATTCCTCCAGCTTGTTGCCATCCTGTGAAAGACATCCACTCTCTAATGCAGCAGCCCGGCCTTGTCGAGGACTCGCCCCCGCGCCGCCTGAATCGTCTGCACCAGTTCCTGCGCTGCTTGCGTGATCTTGGCCAGATTCCCCTCGCGCAAAGCCGCCGCATTGACCAGATCTCCGCCCACGCCTAGAGCAAACGCTCCGGCGGCAATGTAGTCGGCAGCGTTTGAGGCACTCACCCCGCCGGTCGGAATCAGCGCCACGTGTGGAAATGGCCCCCGCAACGACTGCAAATACTTGGCGCCGCCAACGTTGCCACAGGGAAAAATCTTGATCAGCTTCGCTCCGTTGTCTTGCGCATGCATAAGCTCGGTCGGAGTCAGCGCTCCCGGGATCGCCAGCTTCGCGCAGGCCTGCGCCACCGCCAGCACATGAGTCGATATCCCGGGACTCACCAGAAACTCCGCGCCGGCGCGAATGCATTGCTCGGCCTGCTCGCCCGTCGTAACCGTGCCCGCCCCGATCAGCGCACTGTTTCCATGCTCACGCACCACGTGGCGAATTACCGAGATCGCGTTGGGAACCGTCATGGTTATTTCAAGAATCGGAATGCCGCCGGCGCAGATGGCCTCCACAGCCCGGGTCGCGTCCTCTACCGTTGCGGCCCGCACCACCGGCACAATGCCAATCTCGCCGATCCTGCGAATCACGTCCTCAATTGTCATATTGTTGTCGTGCAGAGTCCGCTCAAAAGTCTGTCCCCATGCCGATTCTTGATCTGCAATGCTCAGCGCGCGATCCGCGCCGTTTGTGCCTTCATCGCTTGCAACACTTCATCGAGCGTCGCCATTGTGGTATCGCCGGGCGTGGTCATTGCCAGCGCGCCATGCGCTGCGCCGCAATCGACGGCCCACTGCGGGTCTTTTCCCGACAAAAATCCATAAATCAACCCCGACGCAAAAGAGTCGCCTCCGCCCACGCGGTCGTAAATTTCCAGATTCTCGCGAACCCGCGCCCGGTAGAACTCGCCATCGTAGTAGGACATCGCTCCCCAGTCGTTCAGCGTGGCCGATTTCGCATGGCGAAGGGTCGTCGCGATAAGGGCGAGGTTGGGAAATTCCCGCACCACTGTTTCGATCATTCTTTTGAAATTGTTCGGATCGAGTTTGGAATGTTGTTCGTCCAGACCTTTCACCTCAAATCCCAGGGCGGCCGTAAAATCTTCTTCATTTCCGAGCATCACATCCGCCAGCGGCGCAAGCCGCCGGTTCGTTTCCTGGGCCTCGGCTTTTCCTCCAATGGATTTCCACAGTGACGCCCGGTAGTTCAGATCGTAGGAAACGATGGCTCCAGCACGCTTCGCCGCTGCCATGGCGTCCTGAGCAACCAGTGGAGCGGTTGCAGAAAGCGCGCAAAAGATTCCCCCGGTGTGAAACCAGCGCGTGCCGTCTTTGCGAAAGATCTGCTCCCAGTCGATTTCGCCAGGTTTCAGTTGTGAGACGGCGGTATGACCCCGATCCGAACATCCAAGCGGCGCGCGCAGACCAAAGCCTCTCTCGGTAAAATTCAACCCGTTGCGGACCGTCCGCCCCACCCCGTCATAAGGCACCCAGCGCACATATTTCTGGCTAACGCCGCCCTGCAGCATCAAGTCTTCAACCAGTCGCCCAATCGGATTGTCCGCAAGAGCCGTTATAACCGCCGTATCCATCCCAAAGCAGCGCCTCAATCCGCGGGCGACGTTGTATTCGCCTCCACCCTCCCATGCGCGAAAATGACGGGTCGTCGAAATGCGTTCATCCCCCGGATCGAGACGCAACATCACCTCACCAAGGCTGACCAGATCCCACATGCAGCCGCTCTTCGATTTGATATTCAGCTTCGCCATAATCTGAATTCACGAACTCGCGCGCGCCACAGGCGCCGGAGAGACTCGGAGTCGCCGCGCAGGATCCACCACAAGCCAACTCGCCGCACCGACCACGCACAATCCAGCTGCCACCAGAAATGAAGTTGTCCAGCCGAATCGGGCAGCGATCCAGGGAGTGAGAGTAGCCGTGATCGCGGCTCCAATCTGATTTCCCATGTTCATGAAACCCGATACAGAACCTGAGGACGCGCCTGCAATGTCCACTGTCACCGACCAGAAAGAACTTTGCGACAGGTAGAGCGAACCAGCTCCGCCCGCGAGCACCACACTCGCGAGGCGAGCGCTTTGAACCTGGGAACCGAAGGCGATGAAGCCGCCGGCCATAGCAATCGCGAAAGCCGCAAGGCCGCAGCGTCCCGCGCGCGGCCCCAGCCCCTTTGTGAGCCGGTCGTTGATAGCTCCTCCTAAAAGGCAGCACACCAGCATCGCCAGAAAGGGCAGCATGGTGTAGAACGCGCTCGCTTTTAAATCCAGGCCCCGCACCTTCGCCAGATAGCGGTAGAACCAGCTGAAGAAGATCCACGCCACGTAGCCGTAGCAAAAATAGCTGAGGGTCACGGCCCAGACTTCTTTGCTCTGCATCACAAGCCGCCAGGGCACGAGCGGCGTTGCTTCACCTTTCGGCCCCGCCTGCACTAATCCGGAGCGAATGAACGTCAACTCCGAGGAAGATACTCGAGCATGCTCGGGGGGCGTGTCGCGAGCGATCACGAACCAAACCGCGCCCGTGGCAAATCCAATGATGGAGCAGATCCAGAACGACGAGCGCCAACCGTAGTGAAACATGACGTAAGTGATGATCAGCGGCGTGAGACCAGCACCCGCCCCCACGCCGGCGAAAATCCAGCCGTTTGCGATGCCCCGTTCCGAGACCGGAATCCAGCGCGCGATAAATTGATTAGCGGAGGGGTAAATGACGGCCTCGCCGGCGCCCAGAAGAAAGCGGACAGCTATGAAAGCAAAAAGCGCACCCGCAATATTCGCCGGAACTAGAGCCGTCAGGGCCGTGAAAACTCCCCACCATGCCACTCCCCCGGCCAGCACCCGGCGAGGCCCGTAGCGGTCGGCCAGTCTCCCACCGATAGTTTGAAAGAGCGCGTAACCAGCCAGAAAGGCGCTGAACACCTGGCCCAGTTGCACATCGCTGAGATGGTAGGCCTCCGCGATAGACCCGCCCGCGATCGAAATGTTTACCCGGTCGAGATAAGACACCGCGCTGAGCACGAACAGCCAGAACACCAGAAACCAGCGGACATGGCTTGTTCTCGCACCATTCATCGGTGACTCTCCGTCTTGCCGCGCCGACAACCATGTGATATTTTCGCGCTCGCAACGAAACTCGTTTTCTGCCTTGAAGTCGTTCTCGGAGTCTTATGAAAAAAGCCACGTTCCTTGCGGCACTTATAAGTTGCCTCATGCTTGCCGCCCCGGCCTACGCGCAACTCGACCTCTTCTCGAAAGACCAGCGCATCGAATTCACTCCGGACTGGCACGGCGACCGTTTTCCTGATGGACGACCGAATGTTCCGGATTCGGTAGTGTCTCGCCTGAAAGACGTCACCGCCGACGAAGCGTGGGACGTTTTGCAAGACGCCGGCTACCGCAATCAGTTCGAAGGTGGCTGGAAGGTAATCAATCCTGGTCAGCGGCTCGTGGGCCGCGTCGTGACCGCCGTTTTCATGCCGCGACGCCCCGACGTCGATTCCGTAATCCAAGCCAACGGCAAAAAGGAAAACCGCATTGGAGACGAGAACTCCTGGATCATCGACATTCTGAAGCCGGGCGACGTTCTGGTCGTCGATCTGTTCGGAAAAATCCGTTACGGAACCATCGTTGGCGACAACCTCTCGACCGCCATTTTCGCCAAGAGCCACAATGGATTGATCGTGAACGGAGCGGTTCGAGATGTCACCGGCATTCAGGAAATTCCCGGCTTCCAGGTGTACACGCGCGGCGTCGATCCCTCGGCTCTTGAGAACGTCATGCTGACCGGAATCAACGTCCCCATCCGGATCGGAGACGTAACCGTGATGCCGGGCGACATTGCGATCGGCGATCCTGAAGGAGTGACCTTCGTTCCCCCGCAACTGGCGGGGAAAGTGGCCGACGACACGGAAATGGATCACCTGATCGACGATTGGGGCCACACAATGCTTCGCGAAGGCAAATACACTCCAGGTCAAATTGACGCCAAGTGGACCAAAGAGATGATTGAACAGTTCAACGCGTGGCTGGAGAAAAAAGGATCCAAGCTCCGCATGCCGGATTGAACGGCGCGGCTCGATGTCGCGACTGCTGTGTTTTCCGATTCCCAAGGGTCTTCCTGCTTCTGTCCTCGCTCTAAGTCCTCGCTTACGCGGCGTGTTCGCGCAGAAGCCGCGAAAGTTGCTCGGCAACGATCTTGTCTTCGCCGGGTTGCAGCATGAACGAATTCATGGCCAGCCCGGGATGTCCTTCGCCGCCGCCGATCACAATGGACGGTTTCGAGCTGCGCAGCAGCTTTGACGCCTGCTGCGGTGTCAACGAAACGCGCGCCCTATCCCAGGTGATTCGCATGTGCGGCACGTGATTGGCGATGTCCGGCACAAAGAAACTCGTGCTCACACCCGGAACTTTTGTCAGTTCACGCGAAATTCTCTCCAGCCGATCCTGCCATTCTTTGCCCAGAGCCTCATGATCTTCCGCGAGAAAAAGCTCGAGTGCTTTCACCATGCCCACGATTTCTTCTTTGCCGACTTTCTGACTTCGGCCCAATGTGTCCTCGTGCGGACTATTGTTAAGCAGCGCGTTTGCCACCATGTTCGTCCGTCCGATTAACAAACCAGCGCATTGCGGCCCGCGAATCGCCTTCCCGCCGCTGAACGTGACCAGGTCATAACCCATGTTGGTGTAGTCCCAGAGATGAGACACCGGCGGCGTATCGGCTGCCGCGTCGTTCATGCACGGAATGTTGTACTGCTTCCCGAGCTTGGCCCACTCGTCCACTTTGATCTGTCCCTCGGCATTGGCAAAATTAGAAAAGTGCATCATCGCCGTCCGCTCACTCACCGCCGCTCGCAGCTGATCGGCAGTTTCAATCTCAATCAGCTTGATTCCTGTCGATCGCAACTGGTGATCAAAGGGATTGCGGTGCGACTTCTGAATGATCACCTCCGACTTCATTCCAGTCAGATCGGGCAATTGCCGGATCAGGGCCTCATCCCCTCCAGTCAGAATTCCCGCCAACCCCGATTGAATCGCCGCCGCCGCGCCCGACGTCACCAGCGCCGTGTAACCATCCGGCAGCTTCAGCATTTCCGCGATGCGTTTACCCGCTGCGACCTCCAGTTCTGGAATGCTTACAAAGTGGCGCCCGGCCATCGTCATCACGGTCTCGAGTTCCGGGTGAGGAAGCGACCCACCCAGCATCGTCATGGTCCCTTCACAGTTGATCACCGTCGTGACCCCAAGCTCTTCATAGGGATTGCCGCTCTGTCCAAAACCGTTCACCACACGGCCTGCGCCCACGGCACGATTCCGGGCGAAAAGCTTTCGCGGTGCCAGCATCGTGCCCGAGAAGATCGAACCAGTGAAGATCGAGCCAGTGAAGATCGAGCCGGCAACGGCTCCCACGCTCCCGAGAAAACCGCGACGGTTCCACTTCGAATTGAGTCGCATAAACGAAGCTCCTTTGTCCTTCACTTTGCCACGGCGGCGACGCAATTGATCTCCACCAGCGAGTCTCCCGGCAGCGCAGCCACGGCTACTGTCGTCCGGGCCGGGCCGCCGTGCGGAAAATATGTCGAGAACACTTTATGCATTCCATCCCAGTGTTCGATCTTCACCAGAAAAACATTCAATTGCAGAATGCTGTCCATGGTTCCTCCGCCAATTTCCACGTGCTTCTTGATTTTGTCCATGACCATCGTGGTGTGAGATTCAATCGTCCATTCTTTGGAATCTCGACTGTCGTGTGCGCCTTGCCCGGCGACATAGATCAATCCGTTAAAGACAACGACGGGCATGATGGCGTCTTTTTCGCTGCCCGGTTTGCCTTCGCTGTTCAGCTTGCGGATTCCGCCCGCGTCCGGCGCAGCGGAACCTTGCGCCAATGCCCGGTTGGGCAACACGGCGGCTGTAACACCCAACGCGGAAAGCACGGAAGCGCACCGTGCGGCGAACGTTCTGCGAGTGAAAGTCGAATTCATATATCTCCTCCTTCCAGATTTGCCCTCGGGATTCGCGCCGATCAAGGCAACGCGAAACTAAAGACGTCACTACCTGCGGCGATCGCCACATACTGTTTGCCGGCGACTGCATAGCTCATGGGGGAGGCGCTAATGTCCTGCCCGGTGTTGAAATGCCATAGCGCTTTGCCACCTTGCGCATCCACGGCTTCAAAGGAGCCCGCATCATCCCCGAAAAACACCAGACCACCGGCGGTCGCCATGGTTCCGGCCGAAGAGCGTCCGCCTCCGGCCTGCGGATATTTCCACGCAATCGAACCCGTGTCCAGGCTGAACGCGACCAGAACCTTCTGCGAACCTTCACTCGGAATGCGTTTTGCTCCAGTCGAGTAATAGCCCTGACCTTCTTGAAAAGGTTGGGGCTTGAAAAAAAAGTTTTCGCACTCCTCCAGGGACACGAAATAAACCAGACGAGTAGATTCACTGTAGGAAGGCGCGAACCAATTCGTGGCTCCGGCGAAGCCAGGGCAAATCCGCGTCCCGTCCGCCGCCGGCTCGACGCCAGTCGTCACTGGCCTGCCGTGGGCATCGATGCCCTTTGCCCAATTAAGCTTGTCCACGAATCGCGTCGCAGAAAGAAACTTTCCGTTCGTGCGATCAAGCACATATAAATAGCCGTTGCGGTTTGCCTGCACCAGCAGTTTTCGCGCTTCCCCCTGATAAACCGCATCGATCAGGATCGGAGTCTCGACCGCGTCGAAGTCGAACAGATCATGCGGTGTGAACTGGAAATACCACTTCAACTTTCCGGTATCCGGATCGAGCGCCAACACGCAGTCGGTGTAGAGATCGTCCCCCGGCCGCACGCCGCCCTCAAAATCCGGCGCGGGGTTGCTGGTGCCCCAGTAGATCGTGTTCATCTGCGGATCGTAGGTTCCCGGCATCCAGGTGGTTCCGCCGCCATGAAGATATAGCTTTCCCGGCCAGCTTTCAGAACCGAATTCGCCCGGACCTGGTATCGTCCAGAATCGCCAGGCCAGCTTTCCCGTCAGCGCATCATAAGCCGCAACAAAGCCCCGCACTCCATCATCTCCGCCGGAAGTCCCCACCAGGATTTTGTCTTTGACCGCGAGCGGCGCGCTGGTAGCGCCGTAATTCTTGTTCCAATCCGCATAAGCCACGTCCCAGATCAGGTTCCCCGAGCGCGCGTCCAGGCAGAGCAGATGCGCGTTATCCGTTTCCATATAAACTCGGTTGCCCCACAACGCGACCCCGCGGTTGATGTGCCCGGCCGCATCGTCGATCAATCCTTCCGAAATCGGCCACGAATGGTGCCACACGACTCGTCCCGTGCGCGCATCGAGCGCGAAGGCATCATTTGCCGCAGTCACAAACATCATCCCATCCACCACCAGCGGAGTGACCTCAAGTCGTTTCGAGTCGCGTGCATGAAAAACCCATTCCGCCCGCAGTCCCGCGAGATTGCCGGGATTGATTTCAGCGAGGCTGCTGTAACGCCGCCCGGAGTAATCGCCGTTGTAGGAAATCCAATTGGCAGCTGGAGGCTGAACCAGAAGATCGGCAGTTCGCACATCGATGGCGGTGGATGTGCTTGCCGGCGGATCAGTTCCAGCCCGAGCAACCATGCAGGCAAAAACGACTCCGGTAAGCGCTGCCATCCGCATGCCGAGGGCACTTCCGCTGCATAGGGCTCTGGCCACAACTGCGAAACGGCTTGTACAGTGCCGCCTAGAGAGGTTTCGCAAGCAGTGCCTCCCCGGAACTATTTTTTCGCGCTGGCGCGTGGTAACTGGCAGTCCGGTAGCCCAGCTCACGCGAGATTTGCAATCCGGCGGTCTGAATCAGCGGGGCGAGCTGCCGTAAGCGAGTTACCGCCATCCGTACCACCGGCGCGGTAATGCTGAGGCTGGCATTCACGCTGCCGGCGTGGTCCCAGATGGGAGCTGCAACACATCGGATGTGGAGTTCGTGCTCCTCCAGATCGCAAGCGTACCCATTCTTTCGGACCCGGTACAGTTCCGCATCCAGCTCCTGAAGGTTGCTCACAGAGTTTGGCGTCAGACACTGCAGCGACAGCTGAGGGAGCACTTTCTCTCGCTCATCGTCCGGCATGTAGGCCAACATAACCTTGCCCACGGCAGTGCAGTACAGCGGAACCGCCGCGCCGATGCGGGAGTGAATGCGCAACTGTTCGGGCGAATCCAGCTTCTCAACGTAAACTGCGGATAGCCCGTGCCGCACCGTCAAATGGATGGTTTCACGTGTCTGCCGGTTCAACTCCTGAAGGTAAGGCTGGCTTACACGGCGAATGTCGAGCTGGCCAAGAGCGACATGGCCGATCGCAAAACAGGCGATTCCCAGGTGATACACGCCGTCCCCGCTGCAGTTCAAAAAGCCACTTCCTTCCAGGTTCGCCAGAAAACGGTGGACCGTACTCACCGGCAACCGGGACCGGCCGGCAACTTGCTTCGCGGTCAGCCCATGCGGTGATTCGCTGAAGAGTTGCAGAAGACGCAACCCACGCTGCAGCGCCGTAATGTTGTAGCTTCGCTTTGGAGTAGCAACCATCAGGATGGAAGAAATCCAGATCTCAGAAATCCACGTCTCACAAAATGAAAGTGCGAATTATCTGATGAAAGTCCATTAAATGCAATAGCAGTTTTTCCTCTACAGTCTGCCGAACTTCTTAACCGCTTCCACGATCGATTTCATCTGCTCGATCACCGCATACATGGAATGTTCTTTGAAGTCCATTTCCTGGGCCAGCTTCAACACTTCCACAGCCCTGCCCCTGGGCACAACCACCACTCCATCACTGTCTGCCGCGATAATGTCGCCGGCATTTACGGTGACACCGTCGCAGGTCACAGGAATCTGCGATCCACCGAATCGATAGTGATGCACAGAGGTCGAGGGCACAATGCCGGTCGCGTATACGGGAAACTCGATCTTCCGCAAATACGCCACGTCCCGAACTCCGCCATCGATCACGGCTCCGGCGTACCCGCGCGCAGCCATTGCCGTGCCCATCAACCCGCCCATTCCCGCGATGTCCTCTCCGTCTTCGACCACCATCACGTAAACCGAATTGGTGGGCCCCTCATCGATGGCCTCGAGCATTCCATTCAACGCCGCGGGGTCAGTGTTTCCTTCATCTTTCTTAAGCAGGACCGTTCTAGCCAGGCCGGCAAACTTCGTGGTGAAGATCGGATGCATGCGGTGACTCATGTACATACGCTTGCCGGTCAGTTGCTCCAGAGCATCTGAAACCGAAGCCACCTCGACGCGACGAAAATCCGCAATTAAGTCGTCGTCGGACTGAGGCGCATTTGCCTCGGCGGCAGCCTGCACCCGCACCAGCCTCGCTCCGCACAAGATTGTGCATAAAACCCCGATGGACACCAGCGATGCCGCAACGGCGCGTGATTGTACAAACCCGCGAAACTTGTTCATTACGTCCTCCCGGATGTATATATGTGCGCGGACTCTATCACCATTTTTCACCGGTTGGAAGAGCCAATCCATTTATCACAAAAGGGGAGCGAAAATGAAAATGAAAATCGAAACGAGCGGAATCTGGTTGTTTCTGTGGATGTTCGCGGTCGTGCTAACGGTCGCCGGCGTAGCGCAGAAGAGCTACGGCCAGGAACGAAAAGCAATCAATCTATCCTCCGCCAAAGGACTTCCTTTCAGCGACGGCATCGTGGTCGGCAATACTCTCTACGTCGCAGGCCAGGAGGGTAGTGACGATTCCGGCAAACTAGCGGAAGGCGGCATTGGCCCCGAGACCACAGCAGCCCTCGACAATATCCAGAAGGTCCTTAAAGCCGCAGGCTTCGAACTGAAAGACGTGGTCAGCGTAACCGTCTACCTTGCCGACATTCATGAATTCCCCGATATGAACAAGGTGTACAAGAGCATCATGCCCGACCCCAAGCCGGCCCGCGCGACCATTCAAGCGGCAGCCCTGGTCAACAATGCCCGAATCGAAATCTCGGCCATCGCCGTGAAGCAGAAGTAGTTCGCCGCGGATGACGAAGCGTGCCTTTCTTGTTCTCCGCTCGAGAAAGGCTGACTCGGGAAGCGTGAATTGGTTTTGTTGATCCGATGCATAATGCAAAAAAGGTTGACAGTCTCACTCCGCTTGCGATAAACCGTCTTCCATGCTGTGCGGTGCACTTTCAAAACTCACCAGTAAGTTTCACCAGATGAAAGTATCGAGTTGAGCTGTTGAATCGGGCAAAGGCCTCGGACAGGTGATCAGTTATGCGCAATCGTCGGTGTGCGATCGTCGCGGTACTTGCGTTCGTGCTTTTCGCGTTGGCGTTGGCGTCGGCAAGCATCACCGGCAGCATCTCCGGCGTGGTCATAGACAAGACGGGCGCCGTTGTTTCCGGCGCTTCGGTTGTCGCAACCGACACCCTGACCGGCGTCAAGACCACTCAAAAGACCGACTCGAAAGGCTTTTACAATCTCCCGACCCTCGCCGTCGGCACTTATGACCTGGAGATCAGCCAGGTCGGCTTCAAGACTTACCGGCAAACCGGGTTGGTCATCGATGCCAACTCGGCGCTTCGGGTCGATGCCACTCTGTCTGTCGGCTCGATCAGCGAAAAGATCGAGGTAAGCACGGAAGCGGCCCAAGTGGAAACCACGAGCACACAGATGGGAGAAGTTATCGAGGGTTCCAAGATGACCTCTGTCCCCCTGAATGGCCGAAACTTTATTGATCTGCTGGCGCTGCAGCCAGGAGTTTCGCCTTATCAATGCACATCAAACAATTGCAATGACACAACGGAGGGAATCGGGGTAGATGAGACGACGGTATCCGGCGATCAAACCAACGGAACTCAGTCTGTAAACGGCGGCCGCCTCGGTTCGAACGGTTTCATGGTGAATGGGGCGGACGCGCAAGAGGGTGTCCACAACGGAGCGGCGATTCTTCCCAATCTCGACTCCATCTCCGAATTTCGCATCATCACCAACAATTTCAACGCCGAATACGGAAACTTCAGCGGCGGTCAAATCAATGTCGTCACAAAATCTGGAAGCAATCAATTCCACGGAGACGCGTTCGAATTTCTGCGCAATACGGACTTTGACGCGTCACAGTACTTCGTAGGGCGCGGCGACTTTATTCAGAATCAGTTTGGTGGAATTTTTGGCGGCCCGATAAAGAAAGACAAAGCGTTCTTTTTTGCCGACTATCAGGGCAACAGACAAATCAAAGGCCAACCACAAAATTACCAGGTTCCATCCGCACTGGATCGTGGCGGAAATCTAGACGACCTCTTCAGCCAGGCCGCGGCCGATGGTGCCGTTGGGTCAGTGCAAGGGCCCGCTTGGGCCACGACGCTGTCGAACGAACTCGGGTACACGGTGACACAAAATGAGGCATACTACGCGCCAGGATGCACGTCCGCGAACCCAGGCCCAAACCCCTGTGTCTTCCCCGGTGGCATGATTCCGATGAACGCTTGGTCCCCAGTCGCGACGGCTACGCTGCAGTACGTCCCACAGCCGACGACAACTCTTGGCGGGCAGCCTTACTACGCAACCTCAGCCTATAACCAACGCTTATCGGACAACAAGTTCGGAGTTCGACTGGATACGAACACGCACCTCGGTACCTTATTCGGATACTACTTTTTCGACCAATTCTCAGTGACTACTCCCTACGCCCAGGGCATCACGACCCCCGGCTTTGACAGTAGCGTTCTGGGTCGCGCGGAGATGATAAATCTCGGCTTGACGACAACCATCAACAACTCCACCGTCAATGACGTTCGATTGGTCTATCTTCGGAATCGTTACTTCGGAGGAATTCCAATTGGTGGCACAAATGTTCCGCTGACCTCTTTAGGCTTCACGGCTCCTGCAGGCTCAGGCGCCAGTTTTAACGGAGGCATCGCCCCAATCACTCCCGCGCTGGAAGGAGTTCCGTCTTTCGCCTTCAATAACTACGAATTCGGACTTCCCCAGGATGTTCTGAAGCAATACAACAACACTTACCAGATTATCGACAATTTCACCAAGATTGTCGGCACCCACACCCTCCAGTTCGGTGCAGATTTACATTACGATCAGATCAACGAACGCAACTACGACGATGCCAACGGGGCCTATACCTTTAACGGGGAAGAAACTGGCGTCGACTTCGCCGATTACCTGATCGGCGCCCCGCAGAGTTTTACGCAGGCCAGCCAGCAGCTTCTCGACTCACGCGACAAATATCTTGGAGTTTATGCCCAGGATAGCTGGCGCGCTCGGCCCACCCTCACCATCAATTACGGCCTCCGCTATGAGATCATGACGCCCTGGTACGACACTCAGAACAAACTGGAGACCGTCATCCCCGGCGAACAGTCCCAGGTTTTCCCGACCGCGCCGCAGGGATTGGTGGTTCCCGAAGATCCGCACGTGCCGCGAACCTTGGCCCCCATTCAGTACCACAACTTCGCTCCAAGAATTGGATTGGCCTATTCGCCGGACAACTCGGAAGGCCTGCTCGGCAAAATCTTTGGCGGGCCCGGCAAAAGCAGTATTCGTGTCGGCTACGGCATCTTCTACAGTGCGATTGAAGACGCCACTGGCTTTGTGGAGGTTGGAGACGCGCCCTACGGTTTGTATTATTCCGCCGAATCAACGCTGCTGGCGACCCCGTTCGTTGCCCGCTCTAACGGAACTGTCGAGACGCAAAAATTTCCTTTTACGTTTCCGCCAGTAAACTCCTCGCCAAGCAATCCAGATACATCTTTCAACTGGGCGCAAGCCACGCCACTTTCCGGGTCTGACTATCTGTATCCCCACGACAAGATACCGCAGGTGCAGCAGTTCGAGTTTTCCCTCCAGCGTCAACTCGGGGCATCGACAGTATTAGGTGTCAGCTACGTAGGGTCGGTAGGCCGGCACCTTCTGACGTTCGAAGAATCGAATCCAAGTAATCAAGCGCTCTGCCTGTTCTTAAGCAATCCGGCTAACCTTGCTCCCAATAGCCCAGCCTGCGGCCCCGGTAACGAGGACCCGGGACCGGGTGCGCCCATAGTGCTGGCCAACGCAGCAACCAATCCCGCTCCCGGATATCCCGGAGTCACTTCCTTCGCCACTAGCCGCCTGATTTCTGGGCTGAGCACGACGACGAGCGACAACTTCATCAGCAACCCGTACATGATCACCGCCGTCAGCTCCAGCTTTAACTCCCTGCAGGTAAGCGTCAAGCACACCGAGAAGTACGCCAACTTCCTGGTGGCCTACACCTATGAAAAGTCGATCGACAACGGCTCAACCTCATTTGATGCAACCAACCCTCTCAACCCCAGGCAAGACCGCGCCCTGTCTGTTTTCGACGTCCCGCAAGACTTAACCGTGAGCTACACGGTCCAGATGCCCTTTGACAAGCTCAGCGGCGGCGCAGCGCAGAGACTCACCGCCGGGTGGGCGCTGTCCGGCATCATGACATTGGCTAAAGGCGAGCCCGTCCAGTTGAACGAAAGCGATGACAACTCACTCAGCGGAACATTCGCCGACACCATCGATATACCCAGTTATAACCCAGGTAACGGCCCTCTGTTTATAAACAAGAATCCGCGCAATTCAGCTGGGCAACCCTACTTCAACCCGAATTACTTTACTTTTGAACCGCTTGGGCAGGTCGGGAACGCCATGCGCCGGTATTTCGTTGGGCCCGGTCTTTATAACTTTGACCTGGCTTTGCTGAAGGACACGAAGATAACGGAGAGCGTATCGGCGCAGTTTCGCGCAGAAGCGTTCAACGTCTTTAATCATGCGCAGTTCAACAATCCAGACGGAAACATCAACGACACGGAGTTCGGGTTTGTGACTTCCGCCCAGCCCGCACGCGTCATGCAGCTCGCCTTAAAGTTCTTGTTCTAAGCCATCGGGTGCCAATGTTTCCCAGCCCCAGGTCACAATCCGTGCTGGCTCTGGCGGCCCTATGGGCCGCCAGTTGCTTGGGCGCGTGGCCGCAGACCCCACAGAAAAACTCGCCGCCGAAGAGCGCCAGCCCAGCCTCCGCGCGCGGCAAGCAAACCTTCGCCTCGACCTGTGCCAACTGCCACGGCCTCGACGGCCGAGGCGGCGAACGCGCGCCGAACATCGCAGAGAATCCAAAAGTCCAGCGCCTCTCCGATGCGCAGATCGTGCATATTGTCGAAAACGGCGTACCGGGCACCGGAATGCCTGCCTTCCACTCCCTTGAAACTTCCGACGTCAAAGCGGTAGTAACCTACCTGCGCACTCTTCAGGGGGCAAAGCAAACAGTCAAGCTGCCCGGCGACCCCGGTCGCGGAGAGACAATTTTCGCCGGCAAAGCAGGATGTTCCGGCTGCCACATGATTGCCGGCAAAGGCGGTTTTATCGCCTCAGATCTGTCCAACTATGCTCAAACGCACACCGTGGAGCAAATTCGGAGCGCGCTCACCACTCCCGTCCCGGCCACCGACCGGCAAGCACGACTCGTGACCGCGACCATTCATGGCGGTGAGAAAGTTGTCGGCCGAATCCGCAACGAAGATAATTTCTCTCTGCAACTCCAGGCTATGGACGGAGCGTTTTACTTTGTGACGAAATCCCAGCTCGAAAGCCTGGAATACAATTCGCAAACCCTGATGCCCTCCGACTACAGCTCCACTCTCACCGCCGGAGAATTGAATGATGTAGTCAGTTATCTGATGAAGGTCGCGAACGTGAACGGGTCGGGAACTCCCAAGAAAAAAGAGGATGAATGGGAGGAATAAGCGGACTGCATCCCTCCGTGGCTAGCGCTCAGCGATACGTAATTCAGGAGTTACTTCCTAGCGGAAAGGCGTTCTCATGAATCGTAGTACGAAAACCCCGCGCTTCATCATCATCATCGCCACCTCCATGCTCGTTGTGCTCGGAGCATTAAGCGTTCTGGCTGCTCCGCGTGCGCCACGAGAGTTCAAGCTGCAAGCCGACACGCCACAGTTCTGGGACCTCGTGGATCACGACGCAAAACTCGGCGTCGTGGCCACGGGCTTCGGGTTCACCGAAGGTCCGGTCTGGGATGAGGCTGGCTTCCTCTACGTAAGCGACGAAACCATCAACAAGATTTACCGCCTCTATCCCGATGGCAAGAAAGAAGAAGTGATTGCGCTCGGCGACCCCGACGGCAACACTTTCGACCACGAGCATCGCCTGATCGACTGCGCCAGCGTGTTGCGCGCTATCATCGCAGTAACGCCTGATGGAAAATATAAAATTCTGGCAGACCATTACGACGGCAAGAAGCTGAACAGTCCCAACGACGTCGTCACAGGTCCAGACGGGGCTCTCTATTTCACCGATCCAACCCTGGATCTGGTGGCGGGAGAAAAGCAGGAAATCCCCTTCCAAGGTGTCTACCGCCTCGACGAAAAAGGCGATGTGAAGCTGCTGACCAAGGATCTAACGCAGCCGAACGGCCTCGCCTTTTCGCCCGACGGCAAACATTTCTATGTCGATGACAGCGAGCAGAGAAACATTCGCGTCTACGATGTGGCAACCGACGGAACCCTCACCAACGGCCGCATCTTCGGAGAGGAGCCAGGCGGGAAGGGCAATGGCGTGCCCGATGGAATGAAGGTGGATAAGCACGGCAACATCTTTGTCACCGGTCCCAAGGGCATCTGGGTCTGGGACGCCAAAGGCAACCATCTCGGCACCATCGTCATGCCAGAGCAGCCAGCAAATCTGAACTGGGGAGGCAAAGACTACCGGACGCTTTACATCACCGCTACCACGTCAGTCTATCGCCTCGAGATGAAGACGCAGGGCTTCGTGCCGTACCTGTAAATGCCATTTGGCGCGTACGCTAAGGAGTCGTCGCTGACGGCGGCGACGGATTAAGATCGAACTCGGGATGAGGTGTACCCATCATCCACTTATCGAACCAACCCACAATATATTCAAGACGCTCGATGCGATGCCAAGGCTCGCCCGACCGCGAGAGTTCATGCGTCTCGCGTGGAAAGACAACCATGGCCGTCGGGCGTTTCATGTATTTGAGCGCCCGGAACAACTGTTCGCCGCCTGAGTCTTGCGGGGTGCGGAAATCGGATTCGCCCAGCACGAACAGCACCGGAGTGTGGATGTCCTTCACAAACGTGATCGCCGAGCGGTTGTTGTAGTCCTGCGGGTCTTCGAAAGGCGGCGCTTTAAACCAATTGGGCTGGAAGAGCGTGAAGTCGGCCGTGTACCACCATGAGGCCCAGTTGGAAATGTCTCGTTGCGACACTGCGGCAGCGAAGCGATCCGTATGTGTGATGGTCCAGTCTGTCAGGACGCCGCCACCGCTGCCGCCAGTGACGCCGAGTTTCTTCGGGTCGACATAGCCGCGCTTGAGAACTTCGTCGACGCCGATCATCAGGTCACGATAGTCGTCGCCCGGGTAGTGATACTGAATGATATTGCCGAACTCCTGGCCATAGCTGGTCGAGCCGCGCGGGTTGGGATACAGGACAACGTAGCCTTTGGCGGCCATCCATTGAAACTCATCGTCGAAGACCCAGCCATAGGCTGCGTGCGGGCCGCCGTGGATGTCGAGAATGAGCGGGTATTTTTTCTGCGGATCGAAGTCCGGCGGTTTCTGGATCCAGCCCTGAATGTTCTTGCCGTCGAAACTTTTGTAATTAATTTCCTCTGGCGAGGTCAGATTGAGTCGCGACCAGAGTTTCCGGTTAAAGTCGGTGATGCGGGTTTGCGTTCCGTCGCTGGCAACCGCGAAGAGGTCGCCGATCATCACCGGGGAGGAGATGAGCGCGACCATTGTGCCAGCGTCTGGGCTCACTGAGAAGTCAAGGACAGCCTCGTCGCCCCGCGTGATTTCGCTCACGGCCCCTGATTTTGTGTCGACGCGAACGATGGGTGACCGTCCTTGCTTTTCCACAATATCGAACAGCCAGCGACCATCGCGGGACCAGTAGAGCGTGTGTCCGCGCCCGCCGCGCGGTGGGGCATTGTCGCCGCCAACCGAACTGCCCATGTCGAAGTCGTAGTCGGCGGTCAGGTTTCGCGGTTTCGCGTCCGGCGCGACGTCCATGACCCAAAGGTCAGGTTGCGAATAGGAACGGATCGGCTGAGTAACAGCGCCGTTGAAAGAAAACTGGCGGCCATCTGGGCTGAGGACGAGATCACCGATACCCATCGGAATGGTGGCGAGCTTTTCAGAGTCCCCACCGGCTGAAGGCACCGAGTAAATATCGGTGGTCGGGGTTTCGTAATAGGGCTCGTCGATATGCCGCGTGAGAAAGTAAATGCGTGAGCCGTCGTGGCTCCAGACGAGTTGACCCTCATCGAAATTCCCGTTGGTAAGCTGGACGGGCTTGGGAAGCTCATCAACGGCCGTCGGTATCTCGACCAGCCAAATATGGGAATGGCGCTTGGGATCAAGATAGCCCTCATCGTTACTGCGATAGACGGCTCGATTGATCACGTGCACGTCGGTCTCGTGTTCGCTCTCGGCCGGACTATCCCCGGATTTCGCATTCTTCTTGCGCTGCGCCTTCTGGATGTCATCTTGCGTGGTCGAACTCACGAAGGCGATCTGCTTGCCGTCGGGAGACCAGACCGGGCTCGAGGCCCCTTTCGGCAGGTCGGTAATCGTCGAAGCTTCACCTCCCGCGAGCGAGAGTATTGCGAGTTGACCAGGCTTCGGTTTGCCGGTTTCGTCTTTGTCACCGCCGCGAACGAATACGATGTGCCTGCCGTCGGGCGACCAGCGCGGCTGTGCGTCGTGCTTGCCATTCGTCATCCGCACCGGGGTTTCCTTACCATTCGTGGCCGCGATCCAGATCGAGGTCTCGTAGCCGGTGCGCTTCTCATCGACAGTCACGCGCGTGAATGCGACGCGGGCGCCATCGGGTGACAATTGAGGATTGGCCACCCAGACGAACTCAAAGAGATCCTTTTCAGTGATAGACCGCTTCTGCGAGCCGGCCGGCTGCATGGCGTCCTGTGCCGCCAGCGAGGCAACCAGCATGAAAATCACAACGGAAAGGCGGGTCTTCATACGCGTCCTTGATGCCGCAGAATCGCGGCGAAGCGCCGAGTGTGCCTTTTTTTGTGCCGACTGTCAACCGCCGGCCAAGAGGGCATGGCACAAGCGTGACGTTTCCAGATCGGCCCTAGAGATTTGGTGCGAAAGGGGGGACTCGAACCCCCACGGTTTTACCCGCCAGATCCTAAGTCTGGTGCGTCTGCCAATTCCGCCACTTTCGCATGCTCACAATTATACAAAGTGGAGGGAGTTCTTTCGGACTGTCGAATGGAAAGGATTGATTAGGCGCATCCGCGCTCCTGCTCGCACAAAGCAGTAGCGAAAACACAGATCCCAACGGGCAACGCGCTTGCCGGGGCGCGACCGCCAAGCGCTCTACTGCACTGCGTTGAGTCCCTGATAAATAAACATGCCGGCGAGCACCAGCAGCAGTACTCCCGAACCGGCGCCGAAAACCCAGACCGGGACGGTGAGCCGGTTGACCTTCACCAGCAGTTCGGTCTGTTCCTGCTGCATGTGCTGGCTCGCGTCGTCGAGATACAACGACTCTTCCTCGTGCATGGTCAGCGTGCTGCGGTAGATAAGCAGAATGATCAGGCCAACAGTGAAAACACCCCACACGATCGCCAAGCCAAGCGTTAAAGGAGTCCACGTCCAAGTCATAAGCCACCTCGACAGTTTGCAAGCCCGTTGGGCAACTTCACCACGTCGAGGGTACGGGCCTTAGCCCACATTCCTCGACCTGGAGGAAGCGCCTAACGCAAGCATTATAGACCAGTTGGCAAGTGCCGCGAGAGGAATCGTCACTGGGAAGCCTGACATCCAATAGGTTGGTACTGCTCAAGTAAGCTCGGTCCGATTAGGCGTCAATAGCTTGCCATGCTCTGGTATAATCTAGGTACTTTAAAGCCAAGGAGATACGAATGGCCACGACAACCGTTCCCAATGTGAACACCAATGTCCCGGAAGTGAAGAAGACTCCGCCGGTTTCGCTCACGGCCAGCGCGGTTTCCAAGGTTAAAGAGATCATGGGGCAACAGAGTCCCGTGCCCGCCGGCCTGCGCATTGGCGTAGTCGGTGGCGGCTGCTCCGGCTTTTCGTATTCCATGCAGTTTGAAAATGCTGCCGGAATGATGGACAAGACCTTCGACATGGATGGATTGAAGGTGTTCGTCGATGCGACCTCGGTGATGTATCTGAACGGTTGTATCGTCGACTACGTCGAGACCCTGGAAGGCGCCGGTTTCAAGTTTGAGAATCCCAACGTGAAGAGCACCTGCGGCTGCGGATCTTCATTCAGCGTTTAAGTTTCAGCAGGGAAGTTTTCTCGCCATGTGCGGGAAGACTCCTGACGCAAAAATCTTGTGAAAGAAAGACGGCCTCATCTCAGGATGAGGCCGTTCTATTTTCCGGTGGACATGTTTGGCAGACGGTCTGGCAGACGTGGCCGATTGGAATCGTTCTCACTGCTGTTGTGGCGGGTTAGCAGGCGGCTGCGACGGAGACGAAGATGAGCCGCTATTGCCGAATGAGGAAGACTGACCGAACGAACTGCCGTTCGAATTGCCGAAGGAACTCCCGCTGGAGCTACCAAACGAACTGCCGTTCGAACCGCCGAAAGGACTGCTGTTCGTTCCGGCTGCCGGTTGCGCGCCATTCAGCCCAGGTTGGGCCCCGAATGCCGCCAGCGACGGCTGATAAGGCGTGGTGATGATTCCTCCGCGATCGAGGGTGGGATCATAGAGAAACTGCCACTCGTTGTATCTCTTCTTGTGGTTGAATTCCCGAATGGTGTTTTTCTTGCTAAGGCTGGCCACGCCGACGATCGGGCCACCGACGACAAGCTGCTGGCTGCCCGAGCTCGCGTCCCCGGGAGTCTGGGCAGCCTGAGACGGATCTGATCCCGGAGCGGAATTCGTCACCTGTTGACCTGTCCCCTGATCCGTGCCGGTCTGCGAGTTGGAACTTGCTCCGAACCCGCTGTTCGAGTTCCCCCCTGATCCTGACGACTGCGAAAACACTCCGGAACTATTAACTCCGGAGTTGCCAAACCCAGAATTGCCAAACCCCGAACTGCCCGATCCCGAACCGCCGAAAGCCGAATTGCCGGAGCCAGAACCGCCAAAGGCGGAATTGCCGAAACTCGAACTGCTCCCGCCGAAACTACTCTGTCCCGCAGGGGAACCTACCGCGCTCGCGCCCGGAATGCTCCCGCCACCAAGACTGAAACCGCCGCCCAGCGTCACCCCGGGCTCACCGTAGTGCAGCAGCCTGAAGTCCGCGCATTTGCCGTTCTTGCAGTTCAGCGGGTCTTTATAATGTTTGCGCAGGTAGCGCATATTGTTGGTGTTGTCGAGATCCTCGAGCTTCGTGGGATAGCGGCTGAACTTCTTGTAATAGTGTTGAATAGCCCGCGAATACTGCACTCCCCGGTGGATCATTTCCGTTTCCTGCTCCCGCTGATTTTCAAACTGAATCGGGATGATCACCCCGATGGCGAATACGGCCGCCAGCGCGAGCATCAGAAGCAGCGTGAGCAGAATGTATCCCTTTTCCTGCGGACGAGGGCTGGCCGCACCCGGCGCGCGGTGCAGCGATTCGCGGATTTGTGCCCTGCATTTCATCATGACGGGCTCACGACGGGTTTCCCTGGGTCAGCGGTATGCTCTGCGCCGGGCCGCTGACCACCAAGTCCTGGATCTCAACCGATGCGGCGGAAATTCGCACGACCTTGTAGCGCCGGTCGACGATCTCGCCCTCGCCGGCTATGAAAACGTCGGTGTCCTTCGAAAGAAAAACCTTCCTCGGTTCTCCCGGCTGGCTGGCGAAGCCGAAGAACTTCAGGGGTATTGGAAGCTGTTGTGCCACTGCCGGCGGCGTGTATATCTGATTTCCGCTCGGTTTGCCTTTGTCCGTTGTGCCGTTGCTTTGCGGAATGGGAATCACGGCATCCGCCTGCGATATGAAAATGTTTCTTCCCGAGCCTTCGTAACTGACCTGTTCCGCCGAGGCCAGTTGCTGCAAGTGCAGGGTCGGGTCGAGGTCCGGCGCCGGACGCACTTTCTTCGCCGTCGAAACTGAACCGTGATGCGTCCCGGAACGTGCGGTATTCGCGGTCAGAGCGTGCGGGTCGATCGCAGCCGTCACCGGCGTCGTCGAAGCGATGGTCGACGACGAAGGCACGAACTCGTAAGCAATGACCAGAAGCGCCACAATTCCCAGCGCAGCCGCGACGATCATCTGCTTCCGGTTTTCGGTTCCCAGGTTCACTGCCCGCCTGCCTTCAGATAGGTTTCAAGTTTCATTTGCAGCTTGATCGGGCCCTTCTGTTCCCCGGCCAGCGTAATGCTGCTGATGATGAAAAACATGTCATCCCGTTCCAGGGCATTAATGAATTTGGCCAGCGAAACGTAACTTCCTGCCAGGTTCGCTTCCAGTTCTACGGGATGCAACCCGCCGGCCTCGTCGTCGTCCACCTTATACTTAGCCTGTTCGATCGTGACCCCATTGGCCATGGCGAGTTTGCCGAATTGCGTGGGGATTTGCGAGTCCTGGGCGGGAAAGCGCTTCTTGTAAAAATCCACGATCTGCCGGTTCGCCGTGATCACCTTCTTGTCCAGATCCTTCAAAGGCGCGACCTGGAGGGTTTTCAGCTGCAGCTCGGTGCGCAACTGCGTTAGTTCCTGACGCCGCGAGTCAGCCGAGCCCACCAGCGGCGAAAACAACACAGCCGCGGCCAGGATGTCCACGCCCAGCAGGACTCCCAGGGCGATCCTCATATTTTTCCGGGTTTGGCGCAGGTCTGGCATCAGGATGCACTCCGCTTGGGAGCCTCCGTCTTCGGGGCTGGCGCGGGCGCCGGCACCGGCTCGGGAATGTAAATCCCGTCGATCGCGAATTGCACGCTGTCGCCGCTGCCGCTGGTCGCCGGAGCTTCCGCCTCGACATAGGTCTGGGTGAAGTGCCGCGAATCTTCCATGCGGTGCGCCAGTTCCAGCGCTCGGTCGCGATCGCCTGCCACCACCATCTTCAGTGTGAGCTGGTTGTCCGCGTCCAGTTCGGGATGAATCGAAACCAGGTGGACCCGCGCGGGCATCACTTTCTCGAGATCTTCCAGCACATGCGTCCAGGAAAGCGACTTGCGATCGATCAATTCGTTTAGAAACTGCGACTCGTCGCGCGTACTGCGATTGCTCGGCTGACTGAGAAAATTCTCGGCCTGTTGTCGGGTCCGGTCGCGCTGCGCGATCTGACTGCGCAAATTGGCGATCTGGGCATGGTCGCGCCGGGCCGCGAACCAATCCGTAACCGTGATCGTCACCAGGGCCAGCGTCAGGACCGCTGCCACGGCCAGAGCCGTCCCCCAGCGCAGCCAGAACTGCCGCGCGTCTTCATAAGGCTGGCTCGCGAGATTGATGTCAAGGCGCATAAGTTTTAATTTGTCATCCTGAGGCGAGCGCTCTTTGCTCGCCGAAGAGCCTGTCCCGAGCTTGCCGAGGGAATCTGGGGGAGCCACCGCGCCGCGCCGCGGTTTTGCGGCGCAATAAGCGCGAGGCGACCTTCCTTCATGAAATCAACGCTCCCACCACACCAGCCATTCTCCAGCGCGGCACCGAGCCTCCATGATTCGCTCCCAGTTGCGAGGAACTCACCAGCTCCTGCACTTCCGCCCCGGTCTGCGCCTGCAGCGCAGGAGCCGCGCCGCCAAGATCCGATATACCCGCCACGAATATCTTTTCAATATTTAGATGATACGTGTCCTGGAAAAACACCACCGAAGGGTAGACTTCTTCGGCCAGTTGCTCGCCCGTGATCGTAACCCCGCGGGTATTTTCCAGGGTGCGGAAGAGCTGAAGCAGTTCTCCATTCAGGATGGCGATGCTCGTCGTGCGCGCATCCACCTTCACCACCAGCGTGGGACGCTGTCCCTCCGCAATACCCAGCGCCGCCAGCATTGACGGCAGGACGACTCCCGGGCTGAATCCGGCATCCCGGAACGCGGCCTCGTAGTCCTCCAGCACGCTGGCCAGGGCGACCGCTGCCACCACACGAACTCCATCGCTTGCCTTCTGCGCCTGGTAGGAAACCTTGGCCTTATCCACGTCAAACGGCAAAGACTTCTTCAAGCGAAAACGCACCACGCTGGCCGCTTCCTCAGAGTCGCCGGGCAAGGTATCGAACTCCAGCAGGACTACACGCACGGCTGCGTCCGGGACCACCGCGATCACATCGTGAGAGCGTCCCGCCACACCGCCCAGGGTGGCTTGTATCGCCTCACGCACCGCATCCCGCCGGCGCAAGTTGCCCTCGACCAGGTCTGGAATCACGCAGCCCGGGGCCAGTTCGCGGGCCGTGCAGGCTTCCAGGCTGCGGCCATCTTCGGCCAGCCGCCCCACCAGCACGCGATCGGCGGCGATTTCACACGCCAGCCGCGGTTTCGCCGGATTGGAACCAGAACTCATAAAATCAGTGGCCCGTGGTCAGTCGTCAGCTAGGCAGAAGCTAGTTGCTGAACACTCGACACTGAACCCTCAACCTTCCCTTCACATCTACGAATAATTCAAACGCCGTTGCGTGTTAATTGCAATACCCGACAGAGCACTCCGGCGGTAGTCACCGGCCACTGATCGTTTGATCGCTGATCGTTTGATCGCTGATCGTTTGATCGCTGATCGCTGAACATTGATCGCTGAACATTGATCGCTAATCATTGATTAGTGATCATTGATCACTGGCCGCTGCCTTACCGCATTGCCTCGATGAAGGTGACCTTATTAATTTCTTTTAACGTGGTCAGGCCGAGCCGGACTTTATCCAACGCCGACTCGCGCAGAAAACGCATGCCTTCTTCCCGGGCGGCGCGGCGGATTTCCGACGTCGGCCTCTTCGCCAGAATCATTTCCCGGATGCGGTCGCTCAAATCCAGCAATTCGTGAATCGCGGTTCGCCCGCGGAAGCCGGTTCCCGCGCACTCAATGCATCCCGGCCCTTCATACAACGCCACCTTCGACCACTGGGCGTAATCCAGTCCGCTGGCCTCGAGCACCTCCGGGGCATAATTCACCTGGGTGCGGCACGATTCGCAGATCAAGCGCACCAGGCGTTGCGCCAGAATGCAGTTCAGCGCCGAAACAAAGTTATAAGGTTCGACGCCCATGTTCAGGAAGCGTCCAATCACGTCAACCACGTTGTTGGCGTGGACTGTGGTGAAAACCAGGTGGCCGGTGAGCGCGGACTGAATGGCGATCTGCGCCGTTTCCGTGTCGCGGATTTCGCCGACCATGATTTTGTCCGGGTCGTGGCGCAGAATCGAGCGCAGGCCGCGGGCGAAGGTCAGTCCCTTTTTCTCATTGACCGGAATCTGCGTGATGCCGCGCAGTTGGTATTCGACCGGATCTTCAATCGTGATGATCTTGTCTTCGTCGGTCTTGATCTCATTCACCGCGGCGTACAGCGTGGTGGTTTTGCCGCTGCCCGTCGGTCCCGTGACCAGCACCATGCCGTACGGTTCTTTGATGTAGCGGCGGAACTTGCGCAGGTCGTCTTCATCAAAGCCCACCACGTCGAGCGTGAGCGACTTGAACTTCTCGCTCATCGATTCTTTATCCAGCACGCGGAGCACAGCGTCTTCGCCGTGAATCGAGGGCATGATGGAGACGCGGAAATCGATGGCGCGCCCGTTGTACTTCACCCGGAAGCGGCCGTCCTGGGGCACGCGGCGCTCGGAAATATCCAGCTCGCTCATCACCTTGATGCGCGAGATCACGGTCGAATGATGCTCTTTGCCGATGGGCGGCATGGCCTGGGTCAGCACGCCGTCGATGCGGAACTTGATCACCACGGAGTCGTCGCGCGTCTCGATATGAATGTCCGAAGCGCGCCGCTGCAGCGCGGTGAAGATCGTGGTGTCGACCAGCCGGATGATCGGGCTGGTGTCGCCCGCCGCCGTCAGCTTGTCAATGGTCAGCGTCTCTTCGGCACCCGTCGCTTCGTCTTCGCGGATGATCTGGAAGCCTTCGCTGGCCTCTTCCAGAACGCGCTGCGACTGCTCCGTCTTCTTCAGGATGTCCGAGATCTGCTTCAGCGTCGCTACCCGGGTAACGATCGGCGTCTGCAGCAGCAGGCTGATTTCGTCGATCATCATCAGCTGGCTCGGGTCGGCGATCGCAATGGCCAGCTTGCCATCCGCCGTCTCTTCCAGAGGCACGAAGTTGTAGCGGAACATCAGTTCCGGTGAGAATTTCTTGAACAGCTCGTGATGAAGCTGGAAGTCGCTGAGATCGACAAACTGGCAGCGATAGCGCCGCGCCACGTCCTGGGCGCGTTCCAGGTCAGTGATGGGATTCCCCGTCGTGGCCACCTGCCCGCCGTTCTCGCCGTGCACGAAAAGTGATTTCTTTTCCGCCATCGCCATCTCTCAAATCCCTGCTAGTGCGCTCCCTGCATTCCCAAACTGAAGATCGGCAAATACAGCGAAATCATCACCACGCCTACAAAAATCGCCATGATGATCAGAATCAACGGTTCGATCAGCGCCATCGAAGCGCTCAACGCCGTCTGCACATCCTCTTCATAGAACTCCGCCACCGAATTCAACATCGCCGGCAAAGCCCCCGTGGATTCGCCCACTTCGAGCATTTCCACCGCCAGGTCGGGAAAAATATTCTGCTCCTCCAGGCTCGCGGCCAGCCCCTGGCCTTCGCGAACCCGCACGCTCGCCCGCATCACGCCCTTCAGAATGCGCCGGCTCGTCATCGAACCGCCCGCGGTCTCCATCGAAGGCACCAGCGGCATCCCGCCCTGCAGCAGCGTCGAGAGCATCCGCGAAAAAGTTGCCACCTGATGCTTCAGCCGAATCCCGCCCAGCAAAGGCAGGCTCAGAATCACGCGGTCAATCTGGTCGGCGCCGCTATCCGTCTTCCGCCACTGCCAGAATAAAAACCCGGCCAGCACCGCGCCGGCCACGAGAAAGGGAAAGTATTTCTGCGCATTCACGCCCACCGCCAGCATGAACAGCGTGATCGCCGGCAGTTTCGCGTCCAGGCTGTTGAACAGCTCCGCGAATCTGGGCACCACCCACGTAAACAGAAACATCACCATAATGATCACAACCGTGACCAGCAGCGTGGGATAGATCAGCGACACCGCCAGCTTCTTGCGGAAGCTCATCGTCATCCGCTGAAAGTTGATGTAGCGGGTCAGTACTTCATCAATGTTCCCGCTCTTCTCTCCCGCCATTAATGTAGTGGTATAAATCTTCGGCACCACGGCATGGGTGGCAAAGGCCGCCGACAACAACTCTCCGCCCTTCACCCGCTCGCGCACATTCTCCAAAATCTGCCGCAGATTCGCGTCCCTTTGCCGTTTGATCAGCAAATCAAGCGAGTTCAAAATCGGCAGCCCGGCCTTGATCAGGGTCAGGAACTGCTGGTTGAACACCAGAAACGAATTCTGCTTAAGCTTGCGCCCGCCACGCCCAAAGCCGCCGGAGAGCAATCCCTGAGGCTTTACCCAGTGCACCAGGTAGCCCTGCGCCGCAAAGCGGTCGCGCACCTCGGCCACGGAATAACCCTGCTCCACTTGCTGGTGGGTGTGACCCCGTTCGTCCGCGATTTTTATGACGAATTCCGCCATTTATGCCATTCCGAGCAAGTGCTTTTTGTGGAAGGAGCCGCGCAGACTCTCTAGGTCCAGTTTAACATTGCCGCTTCCGTTCCGGCCTCGCGCCACCCCAACCCCGAGCTCTTCCAGCATCGCAAGTAACCAGGCCTGCAAACCCTCAAGGCCCCAACTCGCCCTCAACCGTTTCCGTTCCCGCCGGAGGACTAAACTCAAACCGCCCCTCCGGGATGCTCACATCTTCTTTCTGGTCGCTGAACCGGTATTCCGTGATCGATCCATCCACGTCGTCGATCTCGATGCGCACAATCTCATGCTCTGGAGTCACTTCCAGCAAAATCTCACTGATCCGGTCAGCCATGGCACGCGGCACGCCCCGCAGCATCACATCCCCGGCAACTCCAGGCGCCATATCCGGAGCCAGCGACAGACCCTGCAACTCCTTTTCCAGCTTGCTCTTACCCAGCAAAAACGCAAGTGGAGAACGAACATCGTCCAGCTTCCGGGCATCCGTCTTGCGCGCCTGCCGGTCGCCCGGGACATAAAACCACGCATCTTTCCCGTCGCTGACAAACAGCTTCTCCCTGGGAGAACGGTACTCCCACCGCATCTTGCCAGGTTTTTTCGACCCCCCTTTAGCCAGCCATACAGTCCCCACCTCCGTCCGCTCAATCCCCGCCCCGCGATACTCCTCGGTAAACTCCGCCTGCAGCGTGCGCAGGTGGTTGTAATGCTCATCCACAGCTCGGGCGATGGAATGAACGTCTTCGGCCCCACCGGCAGCTAACGGCGAGATCGCAATCAGGAGAACGGCACCAGCCAACTTGATCATCATCCCGATTCTACTCTCGGTATTTCTTAGGGTCGTTATCCCGAAGGCCCGCGTTTTCTCCAACGGGCCGAGGGATCTCGTGCGCAATACCTGCGAGGGCGATTCGGGAGTGCCATCTGCATTGAAAAGCGGTTGGAGTTCAGTCCAAGCGTGGACATCCGGCGCGAATAGACCTGAAAGAACCACAGATGTTGGCTGCTGAACACGACAAATCTAATCCTCGCGAGAGCAACAATATGTAACAATATTCGCATGGCCATCAACCCAATCCCCGATGATTGCCGGGCCAACAAGATAGGCCTCTCGGGCGAGCGCAAAACCAGGAAAGAAGCTGCCAGAGTCGGAAATGGGGATCATAAGAGGGCTCCCCGTATTCTGAAAGCGTTTGGCACCGTGACCTTCGACCCCTCATACGATTACAAAGCTGAACGCCGCAGAACATAGAATGTGATCGTTCCATGACCGAAGACGCCATCACCATCTCGCCGGGTCCGCGCTTCCGCACGGCCATGATCCTCGCCATTGTCGCCGATGCACTCCAGATCATCGTGTTCCCCGCATTCGTCGAAGGCGCCATCTCGCCAGCCGACGACATCCTCGATCTCGGCATTGGAGCCGCGATGATCAACCTTCTCGGCTGGCATTGGGAATTCTTGCCGTCATTCCTGGCCAAGCTCATGCCCGGCGTTGACCTGGTTCCTTTCTGGACGCTGGCGGTCGCGAACGTCTATCGCAAGTCAAAGCGGATGGCAGAGACCACGGAAGAAAGCGACCAGGAGCACCCCAAACTGGAAGACCCGCAACGTCCCTGATGGCACCCGTCACGACGCTCCCCCTCCTTTGTCATCCTGAGGCAGCGGAGTCGCACGCGAAGCGAGCGACTCCCAACGAAGGATCCCTGCATTTCTGCACACGCTCATTTCGACTGGGGACCGCACGTGGTCTTCCAGCGTAGGTAAGGCGAGGCCGACGCTATCGTGCCGGTTCCCGCCACCCAAGCCCGCTACTCCAGCTCCCTAACCCAAATATTCCTGAAGCTGATCGCAGGACTCGGATCGCCGTGCGCCTGAAGCTTGATCGGCGCCCCGTCGAACTTCTTATAAAAAGGCTGGCCGATGTACCGCGTCTCGCCCTTTAACTCGAAGTGGTTCTCAACCAGCACCCCGTTAAGGAAGGCGGTGACATACGCAGGACTCTTCAGCGAGCCATCCGCATTAAAGACAGGAGCAGTCCACACCACGTCGTAGACCTGCCACTCCCCGGGCTTGCGCATCGAGTTCGCCAGCGGAATGCTCTGCTTGTAAACGCTGGCCGCCATGCCGTTGACGTAGGTCTTATTGTTGTACGAGTCGAGGATTTGCAGTTCATATCCGGCGTCGTCAGGGCCGGTCGAAGCCAGAAACAGTCCACTGTTGCCGCGCAACTGACCTGAACCGGTGACGTTCTCGGGAATTCTCCACTCCATGTGCAATTGATAGTTCTTGAACATGCGTTTGGTCTCAATATTCCCCGCTGACTTATTTACTGTGACCACGCCGTTGGCAACAATCCATTTCGCCGGCGCAGACCGGTCCTGCGCCGACACCCACTCGTTCAGGCTCTTGCCGTCGAATAGGATGATTGCGTCGGAGGGAGCCGTGCCGTTGTCGGCGCCCGGCGTTACCACTTTAGGCTCCGGCTGCCAGACTTCCGTGTCTTCAGGCTTCGCAGCCTGTTGACCCGCAGTCTGAGTTCCGAGGCCAAGGGCCGCGGCGACGACAAGAATGACGAGAATGATGGTGCCCAACATCGTTATCCGACAGAACCTTTTCATAGGCCTCTCCACATATCGCCTCTGAGGGTGTCGCATCTCCCCCACCGAAGTCAATGCGTGTAATCGCCTGGTTACAACAGCCGTATGGAATTTTGACTTGTCTGGGTGTACATTTCCTTGGTGATTGAAGGCTCCACCGATCGACAAGATGTGCTTCGTTTCTGGATGTTGGGAACTTGCGCTGTGTTGCTCTCTGTTGCATCTGCGTTTTGCTACCTAGGCTGCGTAGGGCAAGGAATTGCTGTTGGCGACTTGCTGGGAGTACGGGGGCGCGAGGCGGATGTAGCCGTTATGCAGCGGTGGGCTACCTACTGGTTGATGGCCTCTGTGAGTTGTTTGGCAGGTTCCAGCGTAACCGCTGCACTGGCGTTGCCAATTTATGCAGAGGCGTCCCGGTTGCCACGGTTCTTCGCACGTTTGCTTTTGACCTCGATCTCCTCGCTAGCGCTGGCGGTTATCGTCGGCTGGGTGACGTTCTCAATCTTAACGGCGTCCCATCACTCAGTCGTTCACTGATAGGTCCTCCGTGGCCGTATGGTTGGCGTAACATCCCCATTACACTCCTTAACCCAAAACGGCCGCAAACATTTCCACAACCGCCTTGTGACATCCAACCTTGCGCCCGGCTCTGAACTAGACCAGAATGGTCAAAGCGCAGGCGGTAGGCACGATCGAGAACGCAACAGGCGCAAGTCCCGTGTTCTCAAGATTTTGACCTCTAACTCTTTTGCGCTGCGGATTTACGAGGAATTTCTTGCTAACCCGATGATTCCACTAGACCCCGGGGGGAAGGGGGGTATCGAGACGACTAACCGAATTAGCAAAAAATCTAACCCGCCGACCCCTCGGAAACCGCACCGCTACTAAAATATTTCAAAGCAGATTTCCACAACGCAGATTCAAAAAAAGCTAGAAGGTAGAAGCTAGAAGCTGAGAGCTGAAAGCTAAAAACTAAGCTAAAAACTAAGAACTAAGAACCGCCTTCGCAATCGCGCAGTACAAATCAATCGCCTCAGCCAGTTGTTTCTTCTCAATAAACTCGCCATCAGTATGCGCGACGTGAATCGACCCCGGACCAATCAGCAGCGGCTCGCCCCAATTCGTCAGCCGAGGAATGTCAGTGGTGAAAGCTGCAATCATCGTCGGCAATCCGTCAACCGTGCGAAAGCGCAGGAAGGGAAGTTCCAGCGGAAATTCGATCTTCACCTGATCACCCGCGGTCGCAAGAATCTGCCGCCGCAGATCCTGCGACGGACCGATCAGACGATAAAGCAAGTCAGCATGCGCGTAATCAGGAATCACGTTGGGCGCGCGACCGCCTTCGATCAGCCCGATGTTCAGAGTGCAAGGACCAACCTCTGGATCGGACGGCAACGGCATCGCGCGCAGACGCGTGAGAGCCGCAAGCAGCTTGTCAATTGCGGATTCGCCGAGTTCAGGATAAGCCGAATGCGCCATGCGACCCGAAGCAGTAACCTCAACCCGCAGCGTCCCCTTCGAAGCCAGAGCGATGCGGTTCTCGGTAGGTTCGCCGTTGATCATGAATTTGCATCCATGTGCTGGCTGACTCGCAGCGTATTCGTTGGCGGCTTGCGCGCCCAGGCTGTCGCGCTCTTCGCCCACCAGGAACAGCAGTCCGACGTAAATGCCTTGCTGGCGCAGCCTTTCCGAAGCAGCGATCTGTGCGGCAATAATGCCCTTGGCATCGCACGATCCGCGCCCATAGATTCGAGCAGCATCTTCGGAAGACGCTATGAATGGAGGAACCGTGTCCATGTGCGTAGAGAAAACCACCGCTGGATTCGGCTGCTGCGCCGATGTGGCATAAACGTTGAAGCGATTGCCTTCCACCGGCATGCGACGTGTCTGGTAGCCAATGCGGCAAAGTTCTCCGTAGAGATAGTTTCCGACCGCCGCTTCGTTGCTCGAAATGGATTCGATGTCGACGAGCTGGCGAGTGAGCGTGATAGCGTCCATGGCAAGAGCATAAACTACAACCCGCCTTCGCACTCGCAGCGATCTGAAGCGATCATGTAATCTGGATACTGTGGTCGAACAAACTTCAACCATCCGATCGCTTTTCCTGCAAGGACCAGCGGGAAGACTCGAAGCGTTGCTCAACGCCGGTTCTGAAAATGCGACGCATGCCGCAATCGTTTGCCACCCGCATCCGCTGTTTGGCGGAACGCTGCATAACAAGGTTGTATTCCACACCATGAAGGCGCTGAACAGTTTTGGGTTTCCCGTACTGCGCTTCAACTTTCGCGGCGCCGGACTCAGTCATGGCGAACACGATCACGGTAACGGGGAAGTTGAAGATGTTCGCGCGGCTCTCGACTGGCTGGACGCGGAGTTCCACCTGCCGCTGCTGTTCGCGGGATTCTCCTTCGGCGCGGCTGTTGGACTGAGAGCCGCATGTCCAGATGCTCGGGTAAAGGCGTTGATTGGAGTTGGCGTTCCGGCGATTCCGGTTGCGGCCGATGCGGAAGCGCCGCGCGTTTACACATTTGATTTCCTGCAGGAATGCCTCAAGCCAAAATTGTTTGTCAGCGGCGCGCGCGATCAGTTTGGCCCACGGGCGAAGCTGGAGGCTCTGGTCGCGTCGGTTCCGGAGCCGAAGAAACTGGTGCTGATTGAAGGCGGAGATCATTTTTTCGAGGGACGGTTGCGCGAACTGCGGGAGACGATTGAAGGTTGGGTGAAAGAAGCTGTCAGCTATCAGCCGTCAGCTATCAGCTAATCGATCTCGCTCCACTGAGAGCTGACAGCCGGAAGCTGAAAGCCGCTCTTTATAATCCTTGCCATGTCCCCCGACGTCGATTCCGATTCGCAGTTCCAGAAAATGCGCGCCAACGCTCGTAAGATCTTTGGCCACGCGCTGGCCGAGGCCTCGATTGCCCAGGCGTTTTCGCAACACATGCACTGTGAGCGTGGTGTATTGCGGGTCTGCGAGGATCTTTATCATCTCGACTCTTATTCGCGCGTCCTGGTGATCTCCATCGGCAAGGCCGGACACACGATGGTCGAGGCGCTCACGCAGCAGGTCGGCGAGTCGGCGCTGGAAGGCATTGTGGCGTGTCCGGTTGAGCCGACGGCACAGATACGCGGCTTTCGCTATTTTCGCGGCGGACATCCTGCGCCTAACGCCGAATCCATCCGCGCAGCCAACGCCATCCGCACGGCGCTTGAGGCGCAAACTGCGGCCTCGCTCGTAATATTTATGCTCAGCGGCGGAGGATCGTCGATCGTCGAGAAACCCATCGACGACGAGATCTCGCTCGATGATCTGATTGCGACCTATCGCGTGCTGGTTCATTCGGGAGCGACGATCGCCGAAATTAACGCCATCCGCAAACATCTTTCGTCAGTCAAAGGCGGACGGCTCGCGCAGGCGGCGTTTCCCGCGCAGCAGGTTTCGCTGCTGGTTTCCGACGTTCCCGACAATACGCCCGATGCTCTGGCATCGGGGCCAACCATGCCCGACTCAACCAGCGTGGAAGATTGTTATCGCATCGCCGAGAGACACGGATTGTTGGCGCAGTTGCCGCATTCCACGCGGGAGCTTTTTGAACGCCATGCGCTCGAGGAGACGCCGAAGTCCGACGACCAGGCGTTCTACCGCTCGCGATGGTGGACAATTCTTTCGAACCAAACCGCGGTCGAGCAGGCGAAGGCTGCGGCCGAGCGCGCCGGATTCGCCGTGCACGTGGACAATTCCTGCGACGATTGGGACTACGAGCGCGCGGCCGAATATTTATTGAAGTGCGTGCGCGAGCTGAAAACAAGATCCGAGCGAGTGTGCTTGATCTCCGGCGGGGAAGTGACGGTGAAGGTCACGAACGGAGGCATTGGCGGACGCAATCAGCAGTTCGCGCTGGCGTGTGCCGCGAAGATTGCGGGAGAGAACATCACCGTGCTCAGCGCCGGAACGGACGGAGTGGATGGGAACAGTCCGGCGGCTGGCGCGGTTGCAGATGGGGTCACGATGGAGCGAGCGCGGTCGAAAGGATTGGACACCCACGCAGCGCTCGATAAATTCGATGCGTATCCGTTGTTCAGCGCGCTGGGGGATGCGGTTGAAACTGGACCTACGGGCAACAACCTGCGCGATTTGAGGATTCTGCTGGCTTATTGACGGCGACCGTAGCTGAAGGCCTGCTGAAATCACGGGGAGGCGTCGAACTCTTGTTTGTAGGCTTCCCAACGTTGGCGGATGCCCGCCATTATTTTCTGGTACTCCGGGTCAGAGCGGAGACTGTCATAGTTCTTGTCGCGTTCGAACCAGGGGTAATTCACGTCTCCGAGCGCGGCTGTGCGTTTTAGCCAATCGAGGGCCTGCTGGCGGTCGCCGAGGAGGGCGTAGATGCCTCCGGTCCAGTACGCGGCATCACCATCGACGACTTCTTCCGGGCGGCGTTGCAATAACTTCGGGCTGATCTTTTCGCGCTGGTGGCGGGAGGCGTATAAGAATCCCGCCATCATCTGCGGTACCTCGTCGCTGGAGTTAGGAGCCAGTTGCAGCGACCGAGCGAGAGTGGTTTCAGCTTCGTCGAGCTTGCCTTCGTAATACAGAACGCCGCCGAAGTAGGCTAAGGCTTTGAACTGATCGGGATTTTGGGCCACGACCTGGCGCATTTCCTGATCGGCTTCCTGCAACTTGCCCTGGTAGAGCAGCATGCGGGCGTTCATCCAACGGGGCTGAAGAGTGGTTGGATTCAACTCGATCAAGTGCCGGTAGGCTTTTTCGGAAAGTTCATTCAGACCCGCGTAATAGTAGGAATAGCCGAGGTTCTGCCAGGCGTTTTCGTCGTTGGGAGCAAGGGCAACCGCCTGGCGGACGGCGCGGATGCCCTCGCCCACGCGGCCCTGCTCAGTGTAGGCTCCGCCCAGGGCGGTCAATCCCTGGACGGAGTGCGGATTGATCTTCAACGCGCTCTGGGCGGCGGCCTCGGCGTGTTTCAAATTTCCAGCGGCGTCGTCAAGAAAGTTTGCCCCCTGAAACACATAAAATTCAGCGAGCAGGGCGTAGGCTTCGGCGAAATTCTTATCCAGCGAGACTGCATGGGCGAGAAGGGTTTTGCCTTTTTCGATACTCTCCAGCTGCGAAGAGACCAGGTATTCGTTGAGATAGAAGCGCGCCTGAAGATAGTCGTTGTAGGCGTCGACGTTGGTAGTTGCAAGTTGCTGGATCGACTTTTGCTCGGTGGGTGAGATTTCGATCTTGAGGCCTTCGACGACCTTGGTGGCGATCTGATCTTCGAAGCTCAGAATGTCGGCACTGTGCAGATCGTAGCGTTGCGACCACTTGGTGTTTCCGGTCTGGCCGTCGATGAGTTGAACCGTTACGCGGATTACGTCGGACGAGCGCTGGTAGGTGCCCTCCAAAACGCTTTCCACATTCAAAGCTTTGGCTGCTTCCACAGGCTCCGGGGCTTCCTTGGCGTACTTCAAGACAGAGGTGGTCGGGCGCACGGCAAGGTTTTGCAGCGAAGTCAGGCGGCTGATGATGGCGTCGGTCATTCCGATGCCCCAACTATCGGAGGTTGCTGCGGAGATATCGCGGAAGGGAAGGACGGCCATGGTTTCAACGGAGGGTTTGGGAGCAGTTTGCACGGCCTCCGGCGGGTGAGTCCGGGAAATGTAGTTTCGAACCCCATACGCGGCCAAGCCCGCGATGAGAATAATCGCTCCTGCTGCCATCAATGCCTTAGGGATGCGGCTGAGCCGTGATGCTGGCTGGACCGACGCGGGTGCGAGTTGAAGGCGCTGCGACTCGGTATCACGCTTCACCCGCTTCAGGTCTGCCCTTAGTTCCGTGGCAGACTGGTAGCGGACGTCACGATCTTTTTCCAGGGACTTGGAGATTACATGTTCGAGCTTCGCGGGAAGATCGGGATTCAGGCGCGCGATCGCGGGCGGCTGTTTATGAAGAATGGCATCGAAGATTACTCCTGAAGCGTCGCCGCGAAAGGGCAGTGTGCCGGTCGTCATTTCATAGAGCACGACTCCAAAGGAAAAAAGATCGGTGCGAGGATCGAGTTCCTTGGCCAAAATCTGCTCAGGCGACATATAGGAGACCGTTCCCAGCGTGCTGCCGGGGCTGGTGAGATGCTCCTCGGCGACAACCGTGGCGGTGGCTTCAACGGCGACCTCTTCCGGCTTGGGCGTGACCTTGGCCAAACCGAAATCAAGAATTTTGGCGTGACCTCGCTTGGTGACGAAGATGTTGGCCGGCTTCATGTCACGGTGAACGATGCCCTGTCCGTGAGCGGCGTCGAGCGCGTCGGCAACTTCTATAGCGATCTCGAGGACGCGATCCACGTCCATGGGCCGATTGCCAATCACGTGCTTGAGGGTTGCGCCGTCAAGAAACTCCATCACGATGAAGGTCTGGCCGTTCTGCTCGTCGATCTCGTGGACGGTGCAAATGTTGGGATGGTTCAAAGCTGAGGCGGCCTTGGCTTCGCGCTGGAACCGGCTGAGGGCCTGCGGGTCCGCGGCGACGTCATCGGGGAGGAACTTGAGCGCGACGAAACGGCCGAGTTTCAAGTCTTCGGCTTTGTAGACCACACCCATACCACCGCCGCCAACCTTCTCGACAATGCGGTAGTGCGAAATGGTTTGGCCTATCAATCTTTGGCGCCCATCAATCGAAGAGATCGCCCCTTGCGGGAACATATTAGGGGGCAGGGTGGTGCGCGTCAACGCATCAGGCGGCTTCGCCTTTTACCTGCACTCCGGCCCACTTTTCGAGCAGGGTCAGGGTCGCGGCGTAGTCGAGATCGCGGTGCCCGTCTTCGGTGGCCATTTCGTAGATCTCCTCCACGGTTTCGAGAGCGGGGAGTTTTACGCGCGCTTCTTTGGCGGCTTCGAGGGTGAGCAGGATGTCTTTGTGCATGAGACGGAGCGGAAAATTGGGGGTGAAGTCGCGCTGCAGGACGAAAGGCGCTTTGTACTCGACGACTCCAGAGCGCACCATGGTGGCTTCGATCAGCGAGACTAGTTGCTTCGGGTCGACCCCTAGTTTGGTGGCGAGAGTGAGGGCTTCGGCAAAGCCCTCGTAAATAAGAGCAATCTGCAGGTTCATGGAAAGTTTCGTGGCTTGGCCTTTGCCGGTTTCGCCCATGCGGAAAATCTTTTTGCCCATGGCTGCGAACAAAGGATTGAGGCGATCGATGGAGGCTGCGTCGCCGCCGACCATGAAAATCAGCGTGCCGTTGCCGGCGCCGATCTTCGATCCGGTCATGGGAGCGTCGACGTAGGCCACACCGCGGGCGCGAACTCGCTCGGCAAATTTTACGGTGGCAGAAGGCGAGATGGTGCTGGAATCGGCGATGATCATGCCTTCGGTGAGCGATTGCTCGACGCCTTCAGGGCCAAACAATATCTTCTCGACCGCGGCGGTGTCGGAAACGCACATCCAAACTACTTCGGCGTTCTGCGCGGCTGCGGCCGGCGTTGGGGCTACGCCCGCTCCCTCCACGAGTTTGCCCGGCGTGCGGTTCCAAACGGTGACTTCGTGGCCGGCTTTGGCCAGATTCGTGGCCATGGCGTGTCCCATAATTCCCAGACCTAAGAAAGCGACTCGCATTGCTGAGCTTCTCCTGATGATAAAAGAACCATCCGGATTAGATATGAGCGAGCGGATCAAGGTCAAGCGAGCATTAGAAAGGGTTTTCGGATGCTTGCTGGCTGTGCGATGCGAGAGGCCGAGGCGACGCGATTACCAGGGGAACCGGTGGAATTACGCACTTTATTCAGCGTCCTGAACTAGAATGAGGTTAGCGATGGGCAGCACTCATAGAATGAAGTAGGGCAATCGTAGGATGATCAAACAAACGCTTCGCAATCCGGCGCTCCGCAAGCGAGCCTCGCAATTCGGGCGCCTGGTGCGGCACTCCGCCGTTACACCGCTTTGCGGAGAGACGCACACGCCGCGTCTGGCCTCAAACGGCGAGCTAGGTGTGACTTTCATCGGACACTCCAGCTTCTTCGTGCAGATCGGCGGGCAGAGCGTGATGATCGACCCAAACTTCGCGCGCTGGCTCTTTGTGCTGAAACGGCTGCGCCGGCCGGGGCTGCGCGTGCGGGATTTGCCGGCCATCGATCTGGTGCTGGTAACGCATGCGCACTTCGATCACCTGCACCGGCCGTCGTTGCGCGCCATCGTGCAGAACAATCTGCGCACGCGAGGTACGGCCCCGGCAATCATTATTCCGAGCCACGTGACGGACTTGATCTCCGATCTGGGTTTTTCCGAGATCATCGAGCTTGACTGGTGGAACAGTTCGCGGCACGGCAGCCTGGAGGTGACGCATGTTCCTTCGCGGCATTGGGGCGCGCGCATTCTCAAGGATTCGCACCGCGGTTACGGCGGCTATGTGCTGCAAGGCGCGAAGCACTCTGTGTATCATGCCGGCGACACGGCTTATTTCGCGGGTTTCCGCGAGATTGGCCGGCGCTTGTCGCCGGAACTTGCGCTGCTTCCGATTGGCGCTTACAACCCGCCAAGTTTCCGCAACGTGCATACCAGTCCAGCCGACGCTACCCGAGCGTTCCTCGACCTGAGGTCGCGCTGGATGGTGCCGATGCACTATGGAAGCTTCCGGCTATCGCACGAGCCGGTGGATGAGCCCTTGCAACTGCTCGATCAGGAAGCGCGCTCGGCGGGGATTGAGGACCGCATTGTGGTGCTGGAAGAAGGCGTTACCAGATTCTTCTGATTGCTGGCAAACGGGCGAGGTTTCAAGGTTTCGTGTTTCAAAGTTTCGGGTTTCCTTGAAACGCGCGAACCTTGCAACTTCGCAACCTTGAAACCTGACCGCCCGGCGCTTTCGTACTCCATGACAAACAATTTCCGCGTTATGGTGTAATATCGGTCGCCCGAGTTTTTCATTATTAGGAGGCGAATCGTGACCGCAAAAGGCGTACCCCAGGGTTTCCACACCATTACTCCATATATGACTGTCCGCAACGCAGCCCGCGCCATCGAGTTCTACAAGCAGGCGTTTGGGGCGGTGGAAAAAGGCGTTATGAAATCGCCGGACGGTAAGATTGCGCATGCTGAACTGAGCATCGGTGACTCCATCTTGATGTTGGGCGATGAGTTCCCGCAAATGGGTGCTTTGTCACCGCAGTCGACTGGCGGCGCCGGTATGGGGCTGCACATTTATGTCGAAGATGTAGACTCGGCCTTTGACCGCGCCGTGAAGGCTGGAGCAACCGTTGAAATGCCGGTGGCTGATATGTTCTGGGGCGACCGCTATGGCAAGCTGGCCGATCCTTTCGGCCACAAGTGGTCGATCGGAACTCACAAGCGCGATGTCACGATGCAAGAGATGGAAGACGCGATGAGGCAAATGCCGAAGAGCGCTTGAGAGCTTGGTCGAATAAGTGATTTGTAATTCTGCTCGCAATTCTGCTCGTTCGGGGGCGCGGATTCAGTCCGCGCCCCCGCTTTGTTACCTTCCTGCGGTACCTCGGTAATGGCCACCCAGCCCGCTATTACACAAGTATTACAGTGCTTTAGCTCGGTCTCTTGATACGTTAGATCAGGCGGTAGCGGATTCGAGAACCAGCCGAACGAGGAACCACTTTGGAAATGCAACTGGAAAGCCTGGAAAAACGACAAGCGGCAAACGACGAAGTGAACTGGGTGACCGCAATCTTCATGGGCCTGTTTCACGTGGGCGCCGTGGCGGCACTTTTCTTCTTCACATGGAAGGCTCTGTTCGTTGCGATGTTCTTGTGGTGGGTTTCGGGCAGCCTGGGAATCGGCATGGCTTATCATCGCCTGCTCACGCACCGCGGCTACAAGACTCCGAAGTGGGTGGAGTATTTCCTGACGGTCTGCGCCACGCTGGCGCTCGAAGGCGGACCGATTTTCTGGGTCGCCACGCACCGCATTCATCACCAATACTCGGATCAAGACGGAGACCCGCATTCGCCGATCGAGGGCAAATGGTGGGCGCACATGGGATGGATTCTCATGGGCAAGTCGATGCATCATGACACGACCACGCTGGCCCGCTACGTTCCCGACCTCGCCAAAGATAAATTTCATGTCTGGATCACGAAATATCACTACGTACCCATGATTGTGCTGGGCGTGGTCCTGTTCGCCATCGGCGGGATGCCATTTCTGATGTGGGGCATCTTCATGCGGACGGTGGTTGGCCTGCATGCTACCTGGCTGGTGAATTCGGCTACGCACTCCTGGGGCAAGCGGCGTTTTGCTACGCGCGATCTTTCCACCAACAGCTGGTGGGTTGCTTTGCTGACCTTCGGGGAAGGCTGGCACAACAATCACCACGCGCATCCGACGGCGGCGCAGCATGGGTTTACTTGGTATGAAGTCGATATGAACTGGTACGGGATTTGGGCGCTGAAGACGCTGGGGCTGGCTTGGGATGTTAAGCGCGTGCGGCTGGCTGATCTGGAGAACGGGTTGGTTGCTGCGCCGAACGGGCGGCTGGTTACGGGTGGTCTGGCTGAGGGCGCGGCGGCCGGAGATTAATTTCTCGTGCAATTTCAGAAATTCGACCCCGATCATTATGGTCGGGGTTTTTGCTGCCCCTCGCAGTAAAACCCTGAAACACAGAGGTCACAGGGGAATACAGGGTAGACCTTATCCTCCACGGAATCTGCCTCTGTGACCTCTGTGTTTAGGGATTGTCTTATTAGCCGCTCCACCTGAATGTTGCAGGAGGCAGGCTCCTAAAGCTGTAAAATCAGCCTGACGCCATGCGCATCAAGAGCCGCCGCGGAACTATCGTCTTCTTTGTTTGCCTGGGCATTGGCCTGGTGGCGCTGGCGGTTGCGCTCAATGTTGGATGGATCATCCTTAACTGGCGCGAGGGGGTGCTGCTGTTCTTCGGCGTCATCTTTTTTGCTCTGATCATTGCCGGGATGATCGTGAACACCAGCTTTCTGGTGCGCGAGCTTCGCCGCAGCGAGCAGCACGACAGCTTCATCAACGCCGTTACTCATGAGCTGAAAACGCCTGTCGCCTCCATCCGCCTGCATCTGGAAACCTTGCAGCGGCGCGACCTGCCGGAGCCGCAGAAGCAGGAGTTTTACCGGGTGATGCTCAGCGACACCGATCGCCTGACGGAGACGGTGGAGCAGGTGCTGCGCGCCGGCCGCGCCGGAGACAAGAAAGCTGGGCGGGAGAAATCTGCGGTCGACTTCCGGCAGCTGGTGCGCGACTGCATGGATGCCGCGCGAACGCGCCATCATCTGCCGCAGGAGGCGCTCCGCTATGAAGAGGGCTCGAGCAATGGCACGGGGTTGCACGTGCTGGGCAGCGATGAAGACCTTCGCACTGCGGTGTTCAACGTTCTCGACAATGCCATCAAATATTCCGGCGAGCACGTGGACGTGCGTGTGCGCCTGGCTGCGCCCGATCAAAAGCGGGTTGTGCTCAGCATACGAGACCACGGGGTTGGCATTCCATCCGACGATGTGAAGAGCATCTTCAGGCGCTTCTACCGCGTAAGTCACCGCTCGCTGGCGCATGTGAAAGGCACCGGGCTGGGCCTGTTCATTGTGAAGTCGATCGCGGAAAAGCACGGCGGTAGAGTGTTTGCCGAAAGCGCGGGCGAAGGCCACGGCGCCACGATTACGATGGAACTGCCGAGGTCTTTATCATGAGAGCGCATATCATGAGAGCACATGTCATGAGAGCGAGCGTCATGAGAGCGAGCGTCATGAGGACGATCGCATGAGCCGGGTTCTGGTGGTGGAAGATGAAGCCCATCTGGCGCAGGGATTGCGCTTCAACCTGGAAGCTGAAGGCTATTCCGCCGAGGTTGTGGGAGATGGAGAAGCCGCTACCGATCGTCTTCTGGAAAAGAAAGAAAACTTCGATGCCATCGTGCTCGACATTATGCTGCCCGGGAAAGATGGTTTCAGCGTGGTTTCAGAGCTGCGGGCGGCGCGGAATTATGTGCCCGTGCTCATGCTCACCGCTCGCGGCCAACCCGAAGACGTGCTGAAAGGCTTTGCTGCGGGAGCGGATGACTATTTGCCCAAGCCTTTCGATCTATCCATTCTCTTGGCCCGATTACAGGGACTGCTGCGGCGGAGCCAATGGGCGCGGGCCGGCAAGGAGAGTCCGGACGCAGCTCAGGCGGCGACTGATTCGGCCGGGCCCAGCGACTTCGGAACATTTTCTTTCAGCGGCAAAACCATCGATTTCGGCACGCTTGAACTGCGCGCGGCCGACAACGTCATTCACCTGACGCTGATGGAATCGGAGCTGCTGCGCCACCTGGTGCGAAGCGATGGGCGCATTGTTTCGCGCAAAGAGATTCTCGAAGAAGTCTGGGACCTGCACGAGGACACCGATACCCGCGCCATCGATAACTTCATCGTCCGTCTGCGGCGCTACATTGAAGACGATCCTGCGCAGCCTCGTCACTTGCTCACCGTGCGGGGCGTGGGCTACCGGTTCCTGGCGAATCCGGAAAAGAAGTAGCGCCGGCCGATTTTTGCTTCAGCCTCGCATGAAAAAACCCTTCCGCCGGGGAATCATGGCGGAAGGGTTCTGTCTCGCAGCCCGCGGATGACTTACTGCTTGTCGTAGACTGAGGTGCTCGCGACCTTCGCGCCGGCGGCGTTGGTTGCGTTCACAGTGACGGTGCGGCTCTTGCCGTCTGCCGCGATCATGGCCTTACCGGTCATGGTAACCTTACCGGCTTTCTTGACTGTCAAGTTGTAGTGATGGTCGTCGACCTGCTTGACCGACCGCGTGTCTTGAGCCGGATCGCCGGTAACCGGGTAGTCTTTGCCGTCGAACTTACCGGTCCACTCAGTGTGGGTGGGTTTTCCTTGATTGTCGACACCATCGATTGTGGCTTTCATGCTGTCGCCGGATGCCTCGTACGTTACCGTAAGATTCTTGGAAGATCCCGCAGGTATTTTCGATTTAGCTTCGTTCAGTTTCCAAGTTCCCAGCATTGGGTTTTGAGCGGAGCACATTGCCAAGCCCACAAACAGCATTCCGAGCGTCAATATGGTCGTTCTAATTTTCATGTTGCCTCCAGGGTGAGAAACGGATGGCTCGCGAGCGAGCACTGGATTCTAGGTTCTGCGCGACCTTTTGCGCAACTCCGGGAGTCGGCGGGCAGCGGGCTACTTTGATGAGAGTAGCCCACTACCCCCGCAAGTTTTCCGAGTACAGGCGCTAGGCCCGGCACAACTCCGCTACCAGCGTTTCCCGTCGCCCCTGCGCCAGGCTGTCCATACGGTTAAGAATCATCCGGTAAACCGAAAGCGAAACTCCGGCGAGCACGAGCAGGATCAGGGTCGCGATCCAGAGGTTGCCGTACATGCGCGCCACCCAGAACGCTAACGCTCCTACGCCTACGACGAAGAGTTGGACTCCCAGGCTGATCAACACTGTGGTCTGAGAAGCGCGTTGGCGGCCGAAGGAGGAATAATCCAGTTTCTTCGGGGCGTAGATCGAGAGCAGGTTGCCGGCGGCGAAGTTCACCGGCGCAGCAAATAAGAGGCCCGCCAGTGATGCGGCCGTGACATCGAGGGTAGGACGGCCGTAGAGAAAGCCGACCGCAATCCAAGCGACAAGAACCTCGATTGCCAGGATGCTGGCGTGAGCGAAATTTTTGGCCAGCACAATTTCCCGGAAACTTACTGGGGACGCATAGAAGAACTGGATGCCGCCGGCGTCTCCGCCAAAGTTGTTGTAAGAGAGGTTGGTCAGCAGCAGTAGTGTGTAGGCTGCCGCCGCCGGAAACGCCATGTCGGGAGTGTGCCTGAGAAACCCCCCGGCGTGGCCTGCCTTAGAGCCGACAGGTCCCAGCCGGAAGACCAGGAGAACGAAAAGCGGCATGATGAGGGTGAGCAGCGTGGGGCCGCTGCGGAGGAGATAACGGATTTCCTTTTCGAAGACAGCTGCCACGGGGGTGGAGAATCCGGGCAGATTCCAGCCCAAATGTAGCGTCCGGTCTCGCGGCGCAGCGGATGCCGCAGCGACCTCGGTCAGGTTTTCGCCGCGGTACTGCGCCAACAACCGCACGTGCAGGCAGTAGCCGATGAGCAACACAAACGCGCATAACAAGACGAACGAACTGAATGCTGCAATGAAGCGCGAAAATACTGCCTGCGAGATGGCGTCGGCGGCCAGCCCCGGAGGAAGGATGCCCAGCACCCGAGCCAGTGGTTCGACGTAGCGTTGCACATATTGCTGTGCGCCGGCCTGAGCTGGCCTCGCAAAATACCGGGTTAGCGGCCCAATCAACTGAAAGCTCAGCATCAGCAGAATAAACAGAATGCCCATGAGTTCCCGGGTGCGGCGCTGGGCCAGCCAGCGGTCGACCCAGGCAAGTACCATTTGAAGAAACACAAGATTGAACAGGGCAAATGCCAGCAGGACCAGGAACGTCCAGGGCAGCAGGGGTGGTTTCGCCAAGCCTACCCCAACCAGAATGCCAAGCGTCCACAGGCCACCCAGGGCGGTTGCGGGGTCGAATGCGCCGTAGGCCAACCTCACCAGAAAATACGATCGATAATTCAGCGGGAAGCGCAGCAGATCGGAGGAGTCTGGATTGTTGGTGAATGCAGTTGCCATGACAGGGAAGACTTGCCAGAAGATAAACACGGGCCACAGCAGCAGAGCGAGCATCTCGGGCTTGCCTCGCGAGAGCAGCAGAAATGCGCCGACGGCCATGCCGAAAGCACCGCCGATGCCGCCGATGAAGAACGCGAACCCCACCACAATTCGCGAGATCAGCTCCAGCGTAGCCCGCGTGGTGTGCAGCGAGTTGACAAACATACGCCAGCGAACGCCGGCAACGGCGGCGAGTTGCGCGCGAGGGTGGAGGGGGGAACTGGTTTCAGTCACCATGCGTTGCCCATCATCCGTTATCGTCTATCCCAGCCACGAAAGCTCCTGCTCGGCCGGACGTGAGCCTCCGACGGTGCGCAGGAAAATTTGCTCCAACGTCATTTTCTCGCCCGACGCCGCGGAGCCGTCACCCGAGCTACTTCCTGGAGCAGCCGGCGTCTGTGCCTCCACGCCGGCGCGCAATTCTTCGAGTGATCCCTGGGCCACGAGCCGTCCCTGATGAATGATGGCGACATGGCTGCATAGGCGCTCGACGATTTCGAGCACGTGGGACGTTAGAAAAATCGTGGCCCCGCGCGCGATCATGCCTTGCAGCATCGACTTCAGCGTTCCGGCGGCGATGGCGTCCACGCCCTCGAACGGCTCGTCGAGGAACAGAACCTTCGGCCCGTGAATCACAGCTGCGGCCATGGCCAGCTTTTTCTGCATGCCGTGCGAGTAGTCGGTGACCATCTTTTTCGGCTGATCGGCGAGCTGCATGAAGTCGAGCAGTTCCGCGGCGCGCTTGGCTGCGGTTTCGCGATCGAGGCCATACATTCGTCCTGCGAAGTTCAGGAACTCAGATCCCGTCAGGCGCCCGAACAGCGCCATGCCTTCGGGAACGACGCCGATCTGGCGTTTTACTTCGACCGGATGCGCGGCGAGATCGACCCCGAGGATTTCGATGCGTCCGGAACTGGGCGCAAGCAGACCGGTGAGCATCTTGATGGTTGTAGATTTGCCGGCCCCGTTGGGGCCGAGGAAGCCGAAGAACTGTCCCGGCGCAACGCGGAGATCGACGCCGTCCACGGCCAGAAGGTCTCCGAAGCGGCGGGTCAGGCGCTGAGTAGAAATGGTGGGAGCGGAGTCCATGAAACTTCTGAATCTAGCACAAACAGCATCTCGCCGCGCGGTCAAGGCAGCGCGCCGATCGACGTAATTTTCCGAGTCATTTTCCGAAACCCGAACAGAACTGACGCTGAGATTATTCTTTCCCTGGCGGATGATAAGATGCCGCTCTTAATTTCCCGGGTACTTTGGTCTTCGTCAGGAGGCCGTATGGCCAAGAATATTGTGATCTGCTGTGACGGAACGGGAAACGAATTTGGCGACCACAACTCGAACGTGGTCAAGCTCTACAGTGCACTGATCGTCGATGGCAAGAGGCAGGTCGGGTACTACCATCCGGGCGTGGGCACCATGGGAGCGCCATCCGCGCATAACCAGATTAGCGAAGCATGGTCCGTGGTGATGGGCCTGGCCTTCGGAGCCGGGCTGCTGGCAAACGTCGGCGACGCGTACCGGTATCTGATGAACGTTTATGAAGATGGAGACCGTGTCTATCTTTTTGGTTTCAGCCGAGGCGCGTACACAGTGCGAGCGCTTGCCGGGGTGATTCACATGTTCGGATTGCTGTGCCCCGGGAATAACGGTTTGATTCCTTACATCATCCGGCTTTATGCGAAACGAACGAGAAATGCAGCGGGAATGAAGAACACGTTCGAGGTCGCCGACGGATTCAAGGCCACGTTCTGCCGCGATTGCCCTCTGCATTTTGTCGGAGTCTGGGACACGGTCAGCTCGGTGGGCTGGATTTGGGATCCTCT
>JBEKWP010000016.1:0-43230 GCA_049512915.1 Candidatus Sulfotelmatobacter sp. | reverse complement strand
GCTCAGTCCAAGGCGGAAGCCGCGAAGGCCGCCACGGTGGAAGCGCCGAAGGCTCTGGCCGCAAGCGCCAACGCTTAAGTCGTTCGCAACATAGCCACGGATTCACACGGATTTCCACGGATAACCCAGAATTGATGTATCCGTGCTCATCCGCGTAATCCGTGGCTAAGCTTCTTACTTCTGTGCGGACCATGCCGTAGGTGGAATCCTTGTGCTCCTCGACTTTGCTCTCATCCGCAGGCTTGTAGAAACTCGGCCAGCCCGTGCCGGAATCGAATTTGGTCGTGGAATCAAACAGCGGCTCCCCGCAGCAGACGCAGTGATACGTCCCCGCGTCCTTGGTCTTCCAGTACTTGCCGGTAAAAGCCGGCTCCGTTCCAGCCTCGCGGGTCACGTGATACTGCTCCGGCGTAAGCTTCTGCTTCCACTCGGACTCAGTTTTTACGGTTTTCTCGGTCATGAATGTATTCCCTCCGAAAGTCAGCGGCCACTGATCACCCCTGGCCACTGATTCTTAGATGTTCGGCGAGTGGAAAAGTGGCGAACCTGGCTCACGACGCCGGGCTTCCTAGGCTCGGCCCGCCACTTCCTCCCCGATCTTGCGATACTTGCCCCGGAAAAACAGCAGCGGGTCGCCGGCGCGCACCACGACGTCCTCCACTTCTGCAATGAAGATCGTGTGGTCGCCAGCCTCCTGTGCCGACTGCAGCCGGCATTCCAGATACGCCAGGGCCCCATGCAAGATCGGAGTGCCCTGCGCGGTACGGTCGAAGCGCGCCCCGGCATCTTCCTCAGCGTGCTCGTGGACGTGAACCGGCCGCGCGTAGTACTCGGAAATCACCCGCTGGTTCTCGGCCAGAACGTTGACCCCGAAGCGTTTCTTCGCATGCAGATGGGCATGGGTGCGCGCACTGTGGTCGACGCAGACCAGCACCAGCGGCGGATCAAGCGACACGGAAGCGAAGGCGTTAGCAGTCATGCCATGCACTTCGCCCTCCAGATCAAGAGTGATGATGGTCACTCCCGTGGCAAAGCTTCCCATCGCTTTTCGGAATTCCTTTGAACTGAGGCTCATGTCGTACCTGGAAATTTCCTACAGAGAACTGCCTACATTAGCATGGCCGCGGCCCGCTGAGGTCAACGAGTCTAAACGCCCGCTAGGAACAGTCCTCACGCTGAGAGCAAACATCTCCCTCGGCGGGCCAGAGTGACTGGCGAGGCTGAGTAACCGCGCGCCTCCGAACGTACATGAACTTCGAGAACTCCCAATCCCCTACATTGGTAACCGCGGGGCTTTTTGGGCGAGAGTTATGATGATGAGAGTTTTTCTTAGGCAGGTAACTCAATGGGAGATAGACCGGAAGTCCCGGCTGAAACCCAGTTACACGTTCGCGTGTGGGGCATGGACGCGGACGCTCGTCCCTTCTCTCAAAACGCTGTTGCCCGCAACCTCAGCGGCGCAGGTGCAGAAATATTGGGCATCACCCATCCCCTGAAAACCGGCGACATTATCGGCATAAAACACGGCGAAAAAAAGGCCCGCTTCAAAGTGGCATGGGTAACCGACGGCGGAACGCTACGAAGGATTGAAGCGGGCGTGCAGATTGTCGAAGGCCAGCAGAGCCCCTGGCAGGAAATGGCCAATCCGGAAGAACTCACGTTTGCGCCCGGGAAAATCAAGAGGCGATTCGTCCGGCACAAAATCCAGTTTCCCATCCAGATCGGTTTGGCGGACGCCCAGCGCGCGCATATGAATACCAACGCAACCGACATTGGCGGTCGCGGCTGTTATGTTGAGACCCTGCTTCCGCTGCCGCTCGGCACACAAGGTACTATCACGTTCTGGATGGACGACGAGAAGGTGCAGACCACTGCAGTGGTCAGGGCGAGCGATCCCGGGGTCGGGATGGGCATCGAATTTACCACGCTGGACACTCAGGTTCAGGAACGCTTGCAGCAGTTTCTCGACAAGATGGATACCTCCGCGGCCGAAGAAGATCCTGCTGAAGGCGACACCGATACAGCATCGTAAGTCAGGTTACTGGTTGTCACCGGCCCACGACCACTGTTGTATGATTCGATGCATCCGCGCGTTGCGGAACCGAGCATCGTGACCCTAGCCACCATCAGAAAAGCCACCCAGCAGCAAAACACATCGTGCGCAACAGAACTGGCAGACCTGCAGCCCGGAACGCCCATCAACCGCGAACTGGCTCTGCACTTGATCCGCTGCAGCGACGACGATCTCCCCGCGCTGCTCGCAGCCGCCCGCGCGGCGAAAGAAAACTTCAAACCCGGCGTCGTCACCTACTCGCGCAAAGTTTTTCTGCCGCTGACCAACCTGTGCCGCGACTACTGCGGCTACTGCACCTTCCGCCGCGATCCCGGAGAGCCCGGCGCGCACACCATGACTCCCGAAGAAGTTCTAGCCGTCGCCCGCGCCGGCGAAAAGCTGGGATGCACCGAAGCTCTCTTCAGTTTAGGCGACAAGCCTGAACTGCTCTTCCCCGAGATGCGCGACACGCTGCGCCACCTCGGCTACAAGTCCACGCTGCACTATCTTGAAGCCATGTGCGAACTCGTCCTGCGTGAGACGACTCTTCTGCCGCATCCAAATCCCGGCTTGCTCAGCGCCGAATGGATCGCCCGCCTGGCCGCCGTCTCCCCCAGCATGGGCCTCATGCTCGAATCCACCAACGGCGCCTTGCTCGCCCCTGGCGCCGCTCACGACAATGCTCCCGACAAAGTTCCCACCAAGCGCCTGCGAACCATCGAAGAAGCCGGAAAGCAGCAAGTTCCCTTCACCACGGGATTGCTGATCGGCATCGGCGAGACTCCAGAAGACCGCGTCGACACCGTGCTCGCGATCCGCGACCTGCACGAGCGCTATGGCCACATCCAGGAAGTGATCGTGCAAAACTTCCGCGCCAAACCCACCATCCCCATGGCTCACGTGCCCGAGCCCTCCCAAGGGGAGATGCTCCGCACCGTGGCGGTAACTCGCTTGTTACTGCCCAACGTCAATATTCAGGCGCCTCCAAACCTGAATGCGCCGTATTATGAGGAGTTGTTGGATGCCGGCATCAACGATTGGGGAGGAGTGTCGCCGCTGACCCCTGACTATATCAATCCGGAAAAACCCTGGCCGCATCTGGAGCAACTGCGCCTGCGTACCGAGAGTAAGGGACAACAGTTGCGGCAGCGTCTGCCCGTCTATCCTGAATTCCTGCCGGCGTTGGTCGCGAGACCCGGAGTAGCGAAATCTGGAGTATCCAAATCTGGACTGCTTTCGAAAAGACTTCAGGCCTCGCATGACGGCGACGGCCTCGCAAAGCAAAAACAAAGGACGGCCGCATGATTTGTGTCCTCACCGGCGGCACGGGCGGGGCCAAGTTCGTGGACGGCTTGCGGCAAGTCATCCCGGCCGAAGAAATCACTCTCATCGTGAACACCGGCGACGACCTGCTGTGGTGGGGCCTTTACGTTTCTCCGGACATAGACTCGATCACCTATGTGCTCTCCGGCCTGCTCAGCCGCGAGCGCGGCTGGGGCGTAAAGGGCGATACTTTCCTCTGCCTGCAGGCCATGGGACAACTGGGCGAACCCACATGGTTCCACACCGGCGACCGCGACCTGGCGGTGCACCTGCTTCGCTCGCGCCTGCTGGCGGAAGGTAAAACGCTTTCCGAAGCCACATCGATCATCTGCGACAAGCTGAGCGTTAAAGCGCACATTCTGCCCATGAGCGATTCGCGGGTCGAGACGCGCGTGGATACGCCTTCGGGAGAAATGAGCTTCGAAGAGTATTTCGTGCAACGCTGGTATCAGGATCCAGTAAAGTCGGTGCGTTTCGCCGGAGCCTCTGACGCTGAACCCGCGCCCGGAGTAATCGAAGCCATCACCTCCGCCGATGCGGTGCTCATCGCTCCCAGCAACCCCATCACCAGCATCGGCCCGATTCTCTCTGTGCCCGGAATTCGCGACGCTCTGCGCAGCACCCGCGGCAAAATCGCCGCCGTCAGTCCGATCATCGGCAACGCCCCGGTTGCCGGACCGGCGGGCATTCTCATGACCGCGCAGGGACTGCCTTGCTCGATCGCAGGCGTGGCCAAGGCTTACGAAGATTTTCTCGATCTTCTCGTTTGCGACACCCGCGACGTGCGCCCAGCGGAAGCGCTTCGTAAAGCCGGTTTGCGGGTACAGTGCGCGCAAACCATCATGCGCACGCCGGAAGACCGCGCCGACCTGGCTCGCGCCGTCCTCTCCTCGACGATCAGCGGACTGCTTTCTGACCAGCCAGTTTCTAATAAAGACGTTCCAGATAAACCCGATAAACCGGCGGCCCGCACCGCCTCTGATCAGCCGTGATCCTCATTCCGGTCAAGAATCTGTCGGCGGCCAAGCAGCGCCTCGCCGCGGTTCTCGATCAACCCGCGCGCACGGAACTGGCGCGAGCCATGCTGCACGACGTTGTAGCAACGCTTGCTGCATGGCCGCGCCGCCCTGCCTGCGCTCTTGTAACCAGCGACCCATTCGCAATCGAACTCGCGCGGCAATACGATTTCGAAATCATTCCAGACCCCGCGAATCCCGGCGAAACCGGCGCCATCGAGATGGCAACAAATATTTGCCTGGCGCGCGGCATCGCCAGCACGCTCGTCATTCCTGCGGATATTCCGCTCATTCAAGCCAGCGAGCTTGAAGAAATCCTCGACCATGCTCCCAAGGAAGGCACGGTGCTGGCGCCCGCCGCCGACGGACGCGGAACCAACGCCGTCTTCCGCCGTCCCGCGAATCTGTTCCCTTTGCGTTTCGGAAACGACAGCTTCAAGCCGCATCTTGCCGCGGCTCAGGCCACATGCAAACCATGCATCGTGTTGCAGCTGCCGGGAATTGCCGTCGATGTGGACAATTCCGACGACTTGTCGCAGGTGCTCGCGCACCCCGGCGAAACCCGCACCCAGAGCCTGCTTCGACGATGGTCGCTGGACAACCGCTTTCTTGCCACGGGAACGGAGGGCCGGTGAGCAAGGCGAGCGCGACCACTAGAAAACCAGACGTTGTGCGCAGGAAACAATCGGCGACCCGGCCCCCCGCTGGACTCCATTTCATTCCGGTCAACCTCGCCGATGAAATCAAACACGGTGACTCAGTGTCTGAAAAACTGCTGCAAGCCTTGCGGCAAAACCGCCTCGCATTCAAGCCCGGCGATATTCTCGTCGTAAAACATAAGATCGTTTCCAAATCAGAAGGCCGCGTCGTCGATCTGGCAACCGTCAAACCCTCCGCCGATTCGATCGTTTGGGCGAAACAATACAACCTGGATCCCCGCCTCATCGAGCTCGCCATGCGCGAGAGCCGCGCCGTCATCCGCCAGAAGAACGGCGTTCTCATCACCGAGACGCGTCGCGGTTTTATTTGTGCCAACAGTGGCGTGGACGTCTCTAACGTCGATGGCGGCCACCATGCCCTGCTGCTGCCCGCCGATCCTGACCGCTCGGCTCGCAAACTTCATCGCGAACTCAAGCAGCGCACCGGGCTCGCCATTCCCGTCCTGATCACCGACACCTTCGGCCGCCCCTGGCGCGAAGGCTTAGTCGAGTTCTGCATCGGCATCGCAGGGATGAAAGCGTTGCGCGACGACCGCGGCCGCCGCGACTCGCACGGTTACACATTGCAAGCCAGCCTCGAAGCCATCGCCGACGAACTGGCCTGCGCCGCCGGACTGGTCTGCGGCAAGCTCAACCGCACGCCCGCCTGCATTATTCGTGGATTCCCCTACGAACCAGGCGATGGCCGCGCCCGCGACCTGCTGCGCCCCGCTGCCAGCGACTTGTTCCGCTAGGCTCTCGCCAAACGGCAGTCTCTAGGAGTAATTTGAAGTACCAGCAGTTTGGAGAATCCCGTGAACCGCCAACTCTCGATTTCGGAACTCGAAAGCTTTCCCTCCCTCGACTGGTTTGAGGTCGCACCGCAACTCACGCCCGAAGTGCGCTCATCGCTGGAAAAAATTCTCGAAACGCAAGATGGCGCTTCCATCTCACGGGAAGCCGCGTTCACGCTGGCTCACGCTGAAGGCGATGACTTGCTCGGTCTGCTCTCCGCCGCGAATCTGCTGCGCGCCGAACTCGGCGGCAACCTGGTCACCTATGTCGTGAATCGCAACATCAACTTCACCAACATCTGCTTTGTAGGATGCAAATTCTGCGCCTTCAGCCGCGGCCCCCGCGAGGCCGACACCTACTTCCTCAACCCGGATCAGGTCGCGCAAAAAGCCATCGAAGCCTGGCAACTCGGCGCCACCGAAGTCTGCATCCAGGGCGGCCTGCCGCACGGCCTGCCTCCATTTTATTATCGCGACATTCTCCGCGCAGTGAAGAACGCCGTGCCCGCGATGCACATCCACGCCTTCTCGCCCATGGAAATTGTCTACGGCGTCGAACTCACGGGCATGCCGCTCGCCGATTATCTCTCGATGCTGCGCGACAATGGCCTCGGCACGCTGCCCGGCACAGCCGCCGAAATTCTCGACGATGAGATCCGGCACATTCTTTCCGCCAACAAGCTCTCGACCGCGCAGTGGATCGAAGTCATCCGCACCGCCCACCGCAACGGCATTCGCTCCACTTCTACGATGATGTATGGACACACGGAAACGCCCGAGCACTGGGTCCGTCAGATGCTGTTGCTGCGCGAGATTCAAGCGGAAACCGGCGGCTTCACAGAATTTGTTCCGCTTGGCTTCGTGCATCAGAACACGCTGCTGTTTCATCAAGGACTCGCGCGCTCCGGTCCCACGCTGGCCGAGCACTTGAAGGTGCACGCTCTTTCTCGCCTGCTGCTGGCCGGTTCCATCAACAACATTCAGGTCTCATGGGTAAAGTTGAGCCGGCGTCTGTCGCAACTCTGCCTGCACGCCGGCGCCAACGACTACGGCGGCACTCTGATGGAAGAAAACATTTCGCGGGAAGCCGGAGCCACCGCCGGCCAGTTCACCAGCCCGGAAGATTTTCAATCGCTGATTCTGGAAATAGGCCGAGTCCCCGCCGAGCGCAATACCACCTACACGCGCCTCAAGCTCAAGCTACCGCTGGAAGAGTTCACTGCGGAAGAAACGCTGGAGCCGGAATTTGCATGAGCGACGCCTCGCGTCCCATCGCCATCCTGGGTGGAACCGGTCCGGCAGGCATGGGTGTAGCCCTGCGCTGGGCGCGGGCCGGGGAAACTATCATCATCGGCTCGCGCGAAGCGCACCGCGCCCAGGAAGCCGCCGCCGGCATTAAGAAAAAAATCGGGGATCAAGCCCGCGTCTCCGGCATGGAAAATTCCGCCGCCTGCGCCGCCGCGGATCTCCTCGTCCTCACCGTGCCCTTCGAGGGCCAGGCCACCCTGCTCAAGCAACTCAAGCCCGCAATCCGTCCCGGCAGCATTCTCATCGATGCCACGGTCGCGCTCGCCGCCGGAGTCGGCGGACGCGCCTCCCGCACCCTGGGCGTCTGGCAAGGTTCCTCCGCGCAGCAGGCCGCAGAACTTGTGCCTAAGGGCGTGAGCGTGGCCGCGGCCTTTCACAACCTGTCCGCTGATTTGCTGAATGGAGACGGAGATCTCGACTGCGACGTAATCGTCTGCAGCGACGATGCCAACGCGCTGCAACTCACGCGTACTCTCGCCGCCAAAATTCCCGGCGTGAGAGCCATCGACGGTGGCAAGCTCGAAAACGCCCGCATCCTTGAGCAAATCACCGCCCTGCTCATCGGCCTGAACATCCGCCACAAAGGCCACGGCGGCATCCGCATCACCGGATTGCCGCCGGAAGCCTACAAGTAGCTCCTCTAAACCGCCCGATTCCTAGAACCCATACTTCAACGAGAACTGAATCAGCCGCGGTGTGCCAATGGTCGTGGTGATGGGTGCACCGCCGTTCCCAACGACTCCACCATCGCCATTAAAGGTTTCCGGATTGGCGAACGAAGGATGATTGAACAGGTTGAAGAAATCCGCCCGGAAACGCAGACTTTGCCGTTCGCCAAGCCTGAAGCTCTTGTCCATCGTGAAGTCCACATTCTTCTGAGGCGGCCCAATGATGCAGTTGCGCGGCGTGTTGCCGTAGAGCGTGGCGTCGCTTGGCAGGCCGTTGGAGAGCGTCGCAAGCGGATCTGACGTGTAGGCGGCGGGATTCACCCAGTTGGCCAGCCGCGACGTGACGCTGCCTGAGCTGGGCGCATTGCCGCAACCGAAGCCTGGACTGAAAGTGGCTGTCGCCGACGGGCTGGCCAGCGCGTAGGCACTGCCTCCGGCTGGATCGAAGATCGAGAAGGGCGTTCCCGATTGTAGGATGATCACTCCGCTGGCCTCCCATCCGCCGAGCGCTGCCTTGGTGAATCCGTTGGCGTTGCCGAAGAAAGGCAGTTGGTAGACGCCGCTGGTGACGAAACGCTGCCTCCGGTCGAAATCAGAGAGTCCCCGGGACGCCGCTGCATCCGTCTGGTTGTTGACTCGGGTCACGAATGCCACCGAAGCCGTAGAGACGTCGTCAATCGACTTGGACCAGGTATAGGCGCTTTGGAAATAAAGCCCCTTGCCGAAGCGGTGCGCCAACGTAGCCTGCAGCGCGTTGTAGTGCGAGTCGGAATTGGGCGCGAAGTCTTCGAAATCTGCAGGCGCGATGCCCAGAAAAGGTGCCCGGGCACTAACATTTTCACCCGTCGAATCGACGATCGTGCACGACTGACCCGCCGTCTGCAGATTGGCGCAACCCTGTCCGGTAACGACTACCGGATTCTGCGGCGTGGCCAGAGTAGCCTGGTCAGAATCGTAGGTCGAACGCAGACGGCTGCCCTTCGTGCCCACATATCCCAACTCCAGGAACCAGTCCCGTCCAAGTTCGTGCTCAATCGTGAAGTTCCACTGCTGGGTAGTGCCTGCAATCCAGTGCAGCGGAACCGCGAGTTCGATCAAACTGTTCACCGTTCCGTTGAAGTTAGCGCCGCACTGATCCGGCGCAGTAGAAGCGGCCCCGTTACCCAGCGTGCATGGGGAGGCAAAACTCTGCAGGATGGACGCTACTGGCACGTAAGCTTGCGTCGGTGCGGCGCCAAGCGGTGGAATGCCAGGAAGCGGGAAAGCCGGGTTGCCGTTGTTGGCCGCAAACAAGTCAGCCAGACACGTTGAGGTCGCAGCACAGGTACCCAGAATTGCAGGCTCGAAATTCACGCCGAAGGGGTAGGTCGGAGGAGAAATTGCTAAATTGTCTACCGCTCCCAGGTCTTCGCGGACGCTATAAATGCCGTACCCGCCGCGAATCGATGTCGTATGCCGTCCAGCGACGTCATACGCGAACCCGATACGCGGCTCCTTCACCGAGGCGTATTCGTTGTTGAGTCCGGCCTGATTGAGGGTCCCGGTGATCCCCGAGAGCCCAAATTTGTTAACGCACTTCGGCCAAACGTAGGGCTGCCCAGTCGCGTTCGCCAGGTCAGGGTTCACGTTGCCGGTATGGCAAAGCGTGTCGTAGGGCGCACCCAGATACTCGTTGCGGAAGCCGAGGTTCAGAGTCAGCGTCTTGCTCACTCGATAATCATCCTGCGCAAACCAGGCGTAGCCGGGAACGCGATAGTCGTGGTTGCCCAGGCCTCCGCCACCCTCGCCGAAGAACGGCGACCCCGCAAGAAAGCTTTGAAAATCAGTTGCCAACGTAGGCGGCGCAAAGTAGACCAGCCCGTTGTCTGCGATCGGTAAGTCCCGCCGCATCGCGACGCGGTCGATTTCCCCGCCAAAGCGCAGCTGATGCGCGCCGTGCGTCCAGCTCACCGTATCAAGAAAAGTGTAGTTGTCAGACAGCGCGGTTTGCTCCTGCGTCGGGTACGCCCCAAAGCCAAAAGTCCCGAACTGCAGGCGGTACATATTGGGGTCGCCGTTGGCAGTGGGCAGGTTGATGCCGAGCTCAGCGCCGGTAACGGGCGCTTCATTGTTCAGTTTGTCGCTGATGATGTTGACCCCGGCGCGGAACTCATTGATCAATGTATTGCTGAAGACGTGCGTCTCCGTAATGCTGCCAAAGCGGCTGTGCAAGGGAACCTCAAGAGGAAAATTCAGATTGGTGGTACCTGGGAGCCCTCCAGTCTGAATCCCAAACGAATCGGCGCCGAAAGGCTCGTACGTATCAGAGTTCGACCAGAAGAAGCGCTCCGACAAGCGGTCCTTGCCGCCGCGAAAGTCCCGGTCCCACGTTTCCGTGAACTGGTTGTCCGTGAACTTTCCGGGATTCGTGACTACGAAAGGAACCGTCGTCAGGCATGGTGTCGACGTTGGCACATTGGTGGGAAGCGGATAAAGATAGCCACCCGCTCCCGCGCCGAACTGATTGCTCTTAAAGTTCAGAATATTGAACGCCACGGGATCCACGCTCGGCACGTCGCAGTCCGTCGCCATCAGGCTGGCCGACTCGCGGTCTTGGATAGGAACGTAATAAATGCTGGGACTGTTGATGAAGGTTCCCGCCGAGTCCCCGCTGCGCTGGCGCGTGCCCTGAAGATTGAAGTAGAAGTAGCCCAGTTTGGCTCCATGGCCGATCGGACCGCCTACGTCACCCCCGAAAATGTTCTGCTTGACGACAACCTTCCCCAGGAAATAATCGTTCGCGTCCAGCGCCGTGTTTCGGAAGTACTCCCACAGGTCGCCATGAAAAGTTGAGGTGCCGCTCTTGAGGGTGGCGTTGATGTTGCCGCCTCCGTTGCGGCCCTGGGTTGCGTCGTACAGGCTGGTGCTGACCTTGAATTCCTGAATTGAGTCCGGACTGGGCAAAGGAGTATAGGTCAACTCACCGAAGGCATAGTCAGCCACCGTGATGCCATCAATCAGATAATTGTTGTTGTCTTCTCGTCCACCGTTGACGTGGATGAAGACGTTGCCGCGGCCCAACTGGGCCGCGTTGTTTAAGTCAGAAGACGCGCCCGTAGAAAGCGTCAGCAACTGCTGAAAGTTCCGTGTAGCCAGAGGAAGATCGGTAATCGTCTGCGCACCCAGCGATTGCCCAGTGGTGGCATCCGTCGAATCAACTTGCTCCACCTGCGATTGCACTTCCACTACTTCTTTCACCGTACTCACTTTCATGACCGCCGTCATGCGCGTGGTTTCTGTGATGCGCACCACCACGCCGGGAAACCTGGTGTCGGGGAAACCCGCCGCGTTCACTTCCACGGTGTAATTTCCTACCGGCAGCAGCGTAGCGGTGAAGAGGCCGGATACGTCCGTAGTCGCTTGGCGCAGGACTTCGCCCGTGGCCTCGCTCTTAATACTCACCTTGGCGTTGGCGATTACCGCTCCCGTGGGGTCTTGAACCACGCCGCTGATGGCGCCGGTGGCTCCGCCTTGCGCGAAGATTATTCTAGTGAAAAGCACCAGGAAAAGACTCGAGGCCACCATCTTCCAAAGTGAATTCATCTTGTCCTCCGATTGTGCGATTATCTGTTGCTCGCTCGCCCACTCATCACGATGCGGATTGACGAGCTCGACTGATAGCAGGACGGCATAACACGCCGATATATCACGATCCTTCGCCGGTGTTCAAGAAATATGCGTGCGCTTCGCATGCACGTCTTGAATCTAGTAGAAAGGAATTATGAATAGGGGTGGACTGCGTCCAGCGTCTCAGCCTGAAGGGATTTCGTAAACCTTACGCGCAACCTGCGCTGCCGATGCCAGCCACACTCTCTTGCACAAACTTCAGAATCTAATCTTCCACTGCCGGCGCCGTCATCTCAGAGGGCTCGCCGCCGGCCACGGCCTGCGCAACAATCAACCGCCGCGCTTCCACTCGAATCTTCGGCAGATGCTGCGCAAACCAGCAGGCTCCCAAGAACGATGCCAACCCGCCGATCGCTATGGTGTGGGGTGCGCCTAAACGCTCGGCCAGCGCTCCGCCAAACAACGCTCCAATCGGAGCCATGCCCATGAACATCATTGAGTACACAGCCATCACGCGCCCGCGCAGAGCGTCTGGCACCATCACCTGGATCAGCGTGTTTGAGCACGCCATCTGCAGCATCATGCAGTAGCCGACCGGAAGCAGCAGAATCACCGAAACCCAGAACGTGCGCGACAGGGCAAATATGATAAGACTGGCTCCGAAGCCAGCGCAGCACCACGCCACCCAGCGTCCCAGGCCCTTTACGCCCTCGCGGAAAGCCAGGGTCAGGGCACCCAGCAGCGCTCCCACTCCGGTCGCACCCATCAGAATGCCTAACCCGCGCGCGCCGCCGTGCAAAATCTGGTCGGCGAAGATCGGCATCAGCACCACGTAGGGCATACCCACCAGGCTCACCAGTCCCAGCAGCAGCAGCAGCGCGCGGATGGGCGCCGTCTGGTTGACGAAACGGAACCCCTCCATCATGTGCTCCAGCGGCGAGGCCATGGCCGCGCGAAGTGGGCTGATCACCCGCATCAGCAGCAACCCGATAATCACCGCGATGTAGCTCACCGCGTTGGCAAAGAAACACCAGCCCTCACCGATCTTCGCCACTAGAATCCCGGCAATGGCCGGACCGATCACGCGCGCGCCATTGAACATCGAGGAATTCAGCGCGATCGCGTTCATCAGATCTTCCTTGCCCACCATATCCACCAGAAACGATTGCCTCCCGGGAATGTCGAATGCATTGACGATGCCGAGCAAACTCGCCAGCACAAACACATGCCAGACCTGAACTTTGTGGAAGAGCGTGAGCGCCGCCAGAATGAAGGCCAGCAGCATCGACACCGTCTGCGTGGCGATCACGATATAGCGCCGGTCGAAACGATCGGCTGCGATCCCGCCCAAAGGCGCAAACAGAAACACCGGAACCTGGCTGGCGAAGCCCACCGACCCCAGCAGCAGAGCCGAACCCGTCATCCGGTAGACGAGCCACGATTGTGCCACGCTCTGCATCCACGTGCCGATAAGGGAGATCAGTTGCCCGCTGAAGAAGAGCTGGAAGTTGCGATGACGCAGCGCCCGCCAGGCCACCTGCCAGCGCGATCCCCGCTCCGGGGCCACTTCCGCGCCGTTTACTGCCCCATTTTCCTGAATTGGGATTCTCGACTCAGACATTTATCTTCTTTCGATGACGCCCGCGCCTCGGTGGCATCACTATAACGTGGATGCCAGCGGCAAATGTTCCCTGGATATATTCTCTGCACTCAGGTTTTCCGCTAATCAGTTCCATCTTCCAGGCCGGCCCAACTTTTGACTTCCCAGACTGCCCGGACTGCGCTACAGTTGCACTTGCTCTCTCCCCGGCGATCCCATCAAGGAAGGGACACGACCATGACGACTCCTCCGGTTGGTGTTGAACGCCGCATTGGACAACGCTTCGCTTTTAACCTCCCAGTCTCCTTGCGTGACATTGCGACCTCTTCTGAGGGACTCGGTTTCACCCAGGATCTCAGTTCCCGCGGAGCCTTTCTGTTCACCGACATGGCGTTGAGCGAGGGCGCGGAAATCGAACTCACGTTAGAAATGCCTTCCGAGATCACGCTCGGCGACAATATGCGGGTCCGTTGCCGGGGCAGCGTGCTGCGCATCGTCAAGCCCATGGATAAAGATAGAAATGATAGAAATAGAGATAGAGATAGAAATAATAGTAGTAGTAGTGATAATGGCTGGAAGCCCGCCGCCTTGGCCGAAACAGAGACCAACTTGTCCGAAATCAAACCCGAAAGCAAGATTGGCGAGAGCAAGATCGCCGAGAGCAAGATCGGCGTGGCTGTCTGCTTGAAGGGTTACGAGTATCTGCCTGAGACCGAGAGTGGTTCCCCGGATTTTCGCCGCATTTCGGCCCTGCATAGCCCCAGCGAGACGCAACGTCCTGCCGCGCCGGTGCCCGGTACTCCGCGCGTTGCGGCCAGCTAATCCCGCGATACTGCGTCGCTTCCGTGGCTTCCGCGGCGCGAGTCGGGGCGAAAAATGAAGACAATCCCGGTCTGGGCCCGGCGCCTCCGAACTTAAGTTCTCTCGCCGCTTCTCAGACCTTTTCAATCTTCGATCCTTGGCTTAGAATGTACCCACTTGCGGCGGCTTCATTGGGGAGTGTTCCAGCTGTGCACCTCTGGTTTACGTTTTCTGTTCCGCAAATCGCTACTCTCCCGTGTCCGCATGAATCGTGTGGCACCCATTTGGGCGGTCGGTTACCTAGGTCACTTGGCGAATAGTACTTTCTCTTTCTAACATGCAAACACCGAGAGAAATCAGCGAGAATCGCGCCATGCATGGGATCGCCGTCGCCCTCTTGACCGAGGACGGGGAAAATTTATCCGAGTTGCAGAGACGGCTTGAGGCTACCCGTCTGGGCCGGGTCGTATTCAGCAACATCGGCTTTCCCGCCGGACCCACCGACCCCATCCTGCGCCAGATTCAGGATTTGCGCGCCGAAGTCGTCGTGGTCGACATCTCCGCCGAGAATCCTCAGCGCGCCATCAAAGCCATCGAACTGATTCAAGCCAACACTCTGCAGCTGGCCATCTTTGCTAATGGAAGCATGCAACAGCCCGCGACGATTGTGGCCAGCATGCGCGCCGGAGCCGGGGAATACCTGGATCACGCTGCCGGTTCTGAGGCTCTGCTCGAAGCTCTCACGCGTTTCAGCTCCAACCGCACCCGCACTCGCGGAGGCGCGGGCAAGGCTCGCATCTTCACTTTTCTCAGCGCCAAAGGGGGCGCCGGCGCCACTACCGCCGCGGTCAACACCGCCATTGCCCTGCAGCAGGCGTACGGCAGCGTGGTTCTGGTGGATTTCGCTCCCGTCGGCCACGCCCAACTGCATCTCAACCTGCGCCCCAGTTTTGGAGTGCCCGATGCGCTCGAGAACCTGCACCGCCTCGACGCTTCCCTGCTCGAGGGCCTGATGACCACTGCTCAAGACGGCTTGCATCTTCTCGCCGGCCCGCAGCAGCCTTATCATGCCATCCCCACGCCGGCCGAATTGGCCCGCCTGTTCGACCTGCTGGTAAATCATTACCGTTACGTCGTGGTCGACGTCTCCAGCCGCCTCGATTCCACCACGCGCCTGCTCTCCGATCTCTCAAACGCTGTGCTCATGGTCGCTCAAACCGACGTGGTCACGCTGTGGAGCGCCAGCCGCATCCATACCTTCCTCGAAGAAGGTGCAGGCCGCAACCGGCTGCGCATGGTTTTGAATCGCTATAAAAAGATTCCCGGCTTCACCGACGAAGACATCGAGAGTGCCACGCGCTGCAAGGTTTTGTGGAAGATTCCCAACGCCTTTCACTCCATCTCACCCGCCATCGATCACGGTACACCTGTAGTCTTGCAGGAAGGTCTGGAAGTGAGCCGCTCGTTCCGCGCGCTGGCTGCCGCGTTGGCCGAGGCTTCCACCACCGCTGAAGGCGGCCTCGATCTCGTCTATGCTCAGGAAAAGCCCGACATCAAAAAGAAGGTCGCCAATCGCCTTCTCATCACCCCCGCCCGCGCCGGACAATAGGCCCTGATTGTCATCCTGAACAAGCGTTCTTTGCGCAGTGAAGGATCCTGGCGAGCCGCGCGATGTGTCGCGCTTTTTGCGACACAATAATCGCGCGTTTGGCTCGCTTCCTTTTCAGACTGACCGCACCGCTATCGCATGTCCTCCCAGCTACCCCGAAAGCTCTGTTTCCATCTAACATAGAGCGATGCGCCAACCCCCGGGCTCGCTCCAGGAAGCACAAACAGAACCATCGGCCCCGGAGCTGACCCTCTTGATCGCGTCAGAGCCCCGGTCTCGCGTCTTCCTGCAGAATCTTCGCGATCTGTTTCGCCAACCGGAATCCACACCGTTGCGTCCCGAGTCGGCCCCCGCCGCTTTCTGGACCGATGTCTTCGTCGACCGCGGACTGCCCTGGCGCCGCTTCGGGCAGTCAAGCGCGTATCACGTTCTCGCGCTCGTTTTGATCTGGGCGGGATCGCGCTTCCTTGCTCTGCAGCCTCATGCCGCGTCGCAACCCGCGTTCACTCACACCGACGTCGTCTACTACACGCCTTCCGAATACCTGCCTCCACTCGATACCCGCCGCTCGGCCTCTACCCGCGCCCGCAAGGCCGATCCCGAATACTCCGCCCAGCCGATCATTTCCGTGCCGCCTGAAGCCGACAACCGCTCGCAAACCATCGTCACGCCGCCCAGCATCAAGCTGCAGCGCGACGTTGCAATGCCGAACGTCGTCTCCCTGCTCGAAAAAATGCCCGGCAACCCGCAGATGCCGATCCGCCCGGCTCCGGTCGTTCCCGCGTCCGAGATTTCGCGTCTCGCGCCCCGAATGGAACGCGCAGTGATCGCGCCGCCGCCAGCCGTGGAAACCAGTTCTGCCCGCCGCCTTGGCGATCTCAACATCGGACACAGCTCAGTCATCGCGCCGGCTCCGCAACTTTCCCTCGACGAACAGCGTGCCGCAGCCGGCGGCCGCGGCACCGCAATGAGCAAACACTCGCTCCAGGTAATTGCTCCGCCGCCCTCGCTAGCCGCGACAGGACGCTCCCACTCTGGCCAGGGCATGCTCGCACTCAACCTCCATCCCGCAGTCGGCGCGCCGCCCGATCCGCCAGCCGGCAATCGTCGCGGAAATTTCGCTGCTACTCCAGAAGGCCATCGCGGAGCTTCCGGCGCGCCTGCCACAAGCGTTGGAAACGGCAAAGCAGATGGAAGTGGATCCGCCAAAAACAGCGGCAACCTGCCTTCGGGGTTGTACGTCGGCAATGCCGCTGCGAAGAGTTCGAGCGCTTACTCCGTCAATCCGCGCCTGCTCGCGAGCGCGCGCTCGCCGCGCATGGACACAGCGCAAACGCTCCAGCCAGCCAACGCCAGCAAGCTCTCCGACGTAGAGCGCGCCGTTTTCGGCGACCGCAAGTATTACTCTCTCAGCCTCAACATGCCCAATCTCAACTCCGCCGGAGGCAGTTGGATCATCCGCTTCGCCCCTCTGCAGAAAAATTCGATTCCAGGTAGCCCGTCTTCCCGCGCCGCAGCCGGCGATCCACGCGCTGACGGTTCATCCCAGGCCGATCTCTCCGCGGCCGATCTCTCGGCGCCCGTCGCTACGCGCAAGGTCGACCCAGCCTACCCGCTGGAGCTGATGCACCAGAACGTCGGCGGCACGGTCATCCTCTACGGGGTCATCCACACCGACGGCACCGTGGGCAGCGTGCGAGTGTTGCGCGGAGTCGACGATCGCCTCGCCCAGTTCGCCAGCCAGGCCATCGCCAAATGGCAATTCCAGCCGGCTACCAAGAACGGCGCTCCCGTGGATGTAGAAGCAACTTTCTGGATCCCGTTCCATCCAGTGAAAGCGAACCCGAACTTCTGAGGTCGAAATCTCCTTCCGGGTCTCGTGAGCTGTGTGTTCAGTGGGTTGCGTTTCCTCATTCCGCCGAAATTTCCGGAGAGAATTTCATTGCCGTCCGATATCGTCGAGTTCTTTTTTCAGAGCAAGGTTGTCGATTGACGTAAGGGGCAAGTTGAGGAAGAGACTGATGCGGCGGTGAAGCAGAAAGAATGCCTCTCGGAACGCTTTCTGAATCTGTTCCTCAGTCCCCGTGGCCGCTGCTGGGTCAGGAACTCCCCAGTGGGCTGTCATCGGTTGTCCCGGCCATATCGGACAGACTTCTCTCGCAGCACTGTCGCAGACCGTGAAAACGAAGTCGAGCTTTGGAGCATCCGGCGTTGAAAACTCTTCCCACGACTTGCTTCTGAATCCCTCTATCGGAATGTGGGCCGCTTCAAGTTGCTTCAATGCTTCTGGTCTTACCGTCCCTGAAGCATGGCTCCCAGCACTGTAAGCAGTGAACCGAGGTTTGCCGTTAGCGTTCATGATGCCTTCCGCCATGATTGAGCGTGCAGAGTTGCCGGTGCAGAGGAATAGAACGTTGCGGTGGTTGTGGGTCATGCCGGTCACATCGGCTTGACAGCACGAACGAATGCACTCATGAACTTGCCGTCCACCTGCGAGGCAATGGCATTGACATCAATATTCTGGCCTGCCAAAAACTCACGAGCATCTTCAATTCGGTAGACCCTCGTCGGCTCGACTGTGATCTGCTCGAACCCAGCGGAGGCCAGCTTGCTCCGGTAGGCGTCCTCTTCCAACGCTCCGGCGATACAGCCGACCCAAAGCAGGACGTTCTTGCGAATCTCAGGCAACATCGCGCCGCGAGTGACAACATCGGAGACTGCGAATCGTCCGCCGGGTCTCAGCACCCGGAACGCTTCACGAAAGACGGCGTCCTTATCAGCGGAGAGATTGATGACGCAGTTCGAGATGACGACATCGACCGATGTGTCAGGCAGCGGGATATGTTCAATCTCGCCCCTCAGGAACTCGGCATTCCGAATTCCAGCCTTGCGCCTGTTCTCATGGGCGAGGGCTAGCATCTCGTCAGTCATATCCAGTCCGTACGCCTTGCCAGTCGGCCCCACTCGTTTCGCAGACAGCAGGACATCAATCCCACCGCCAGAGCCAAGGTCAAGAACGGTTTCTCCCGGATTCAACTTCGCGAGTGCTGTTGGGTTTCCGCACCCGAGTGACGCAAGCAGAGCTTCTTCAGGAATCTGGCCTGCTTGGTTCGTGTCGTAAAGATTTGAAGTGATTGGGTCACAGCATTCAGTGGATGCACTCGCACCACAACAGGAACTTCCACCGGAAGTGACCCGTAGTGCGGCTTGTCCGTACTTCTCTTTCACAACGTCTTTGATGTCCCGATTCATGGCTCCTCACTTACAGCATTGAATGATTGACTCCGGCTTGAGTGCTTTGTTTCTCGTGCAGCATTCGGCGTACAAGAACTGAAGGACTTCCTGAAGTGCATCGGTGTTCGCCGTGTAACGGAGGAACGTGCTCTCCCTTGAGACGTCGACGAGGTCTTCGGACTTCAACTTGTCGAGATGGTGAGAGAGTGTTGAGTTCGGGATGTCCAACTCTTCCTGAATCTCTCCGACGACGAGACCGTCCGGGTGAGCGGCGAGAAGTAATTGCATGATCCGCAAGCGCGCCTCGGTGCCCATCGCGGAAAACATGTCCGCGTACTTCACTACCTTGTCAGAGGTGCGTCGGACGGTCGGCATGTTTCGATATTTGCAGAAATAAGGAATGGTTGTCAAGTCGTGCTCAAACTCTCGCAACCAGTCACCCATCGATAACCCGTCCGCATTTACAAACTCCTGCCTGCCGGTCCCACGAAGAGCTGAGTTGCAATCGATAGCGGACTGTCTTTGCTCGTCACTTTTCCACACCCCGTTGTGACATCTGACCTTGCGCCGCGATCGAAATTGCGTAATCATCGTCGAGGCCGTGACGGTCGGGTGAACCCGCCTCGTCGCTCCTCCAAGTCCTTTGTTGTCTAGATTTTGACCTGTAAGTTCTTTGATATCCGGATTTTGCAGGGAATTTCCTGCTAACGTGATGATTCCACAGAGGGAGGGGGGGAGGGGGATACCCCGATTCTTCAGCGCGCGAGCCCAAGCCGCAGCCCTCCCCACGACATCGTACTAACTTTATTTTTCTCGCGGGAATTCAAAACCGAGGAACCGACTTGTCCGGGTACTAGGTACTAGATACTGGGTACTGAGAATTAGATACCCGCACCTAAGCCCTAGCGCCCTTCTTCTTCTCAAGCGCAGCGTAGATTGCGGGGTCGGTGCAGACTTCGTAGTAAGTGCGGTCGGTCCAGCCCAGGACCGAGAAATCTTCTACCTTGATCCGCGGCACACGGCTTTCGCGCACCACGATCTTGCGAAAAATATCGCGGTCGACCGGAACGGTGCCGCTCGACAGCTTGTACTCTCCCTTATCCGACGCCATCGAAGGCGGCAGCTTCACCGCCAGCGGCACCAGGGAAATCTCCTGCTCCAGCTTGCGGAAGGCCTCTTCGTTCATGCGAATACCGCCCAGGTTGAAGCTCACGATGGAGTCTTCGGCGTTCGCCGCCGGATCCGCCGGCGCCTCGGTGGTCTGGAAGACATAGACGTGGAACGGTCCGGCCTGCGATTCCATCACTTTGCGCGCCTGCTTGTTGCAGGAAGAAAGGCGGTCGCTTTGGTTCAGCGCTTCGGAAATCATGATCTGATGTTCGCCATCCATCAGATACAGCGGCGCCGACTCCTGCAGCGTGATGCCTACGCCCAACTCCAGCCCCGGCATGCCCGAGCGCTGCATCAGTTCGTTGTAGCCGCGCACAATCTCAATGATCTCGCGAGCCAGCACGCACGCCCGGCTCACGGCGAGTCCGGGTTCGCCGGCACGCTCCAGGATTGCCAGGATGATGGCATCGCCCTCAAGAAAAACTTTTTGCGCTCCGTACTTGCTCAGGAGCTTGTTCACCGGATCGTAAAAGTTCAGACTGAAGTACGACGCCGGATTAAGCCCTTTCTCCATTAACGTGCGCGTGAGCCGCGTCGAGTCGCGGACGTCGGCCTTGAGCACCACGTGGCGCAGGACGCGATCTTCCTCAGGCTGCTGCGGTTGCTCCTCGGGAAGCAGGAACTCGTAGAGCGTCCCGTTCATCCGGGAAAGCTCTCGCAATTTTTCGGTGTTTACCAGGTTCACCGAGTCGAGCGCCGCATTCAGCACTTCCAGGCGCTTCAGATCGCGGTGATAGTGAGAGAAATCCTGCAGAAACCGCGCCGCCACTTTGGCCCGCTCCGCGCCGCGGCAACTCGCAACCTTCGCAACCGCCGCATACAAGCTGGCAGGCGAAAGCTTGCCGTGTTCCTGAATCATGCGCTCCACGCGATCGCACTCAGGACGCGAGATCAATGCATTCTTCAGCTGTTGCGGATTGATTCGCGGAGCGTATTCGCTGAGCAGCGGAACCGTGTGATAGGAGGCGATGACATGCTCCATCACCTGTTCGTCTTCGAGCAGGCGAACCCACTGCGCCAACCGTTCCTGCTTGGCAACCCCTTCCGGCGTGGAATCATCGGGTGTTCCGGTGCCGACCAGGGCGCGAGCATTTTCCGGAGCGCACAGCCAAGCACTAATAGTGTCGCTTGTGGTCTCTTCGCCGTAGATCGATCGCACGAAACCCCAGACCACGTCCTGCAAGCGCCCATAGCGGTCGGGATCACGATCCCAGTTGCCGAGCATCACGTAATGTTCGGCGCAGAGATAGTCGTCGCGGCCATCCTCGGAGAACGCCAGGCGATTCACGAACAGCCCATAACTGCCCAGGCCCGCAATGCCGGGTTCTGGCTTCGCGTCTGCGGACTTCGCTTCTGCAGTCTTCGTCTCTGGAGTCTTCGCTTCTCCGAAGAAGGACCTTCGGGTGCGCGCGAGCGTTTCTTTTTCGATCTCCCGCAGGGTCTCGAACAGATCTTGCCCGGTCTTGCGCAGGATGATTTTTTTTCGGACCTGGAAGCCGGCTACGCGCTCGCGATACTCCACCCCTTTGCCCTGACGTATGCCGTCGTAAGTTTTGAGCAGAACGCGGCAGCGTTCGAGCACTTGCGCAAACTGCAGGTTCATCTCCATGCGGAGAAACTTGGTAACCGCCAGCCGGGCCAGCAGATCGACGGAAATCTTCTCTTCCTTCTTGGCTCGATTCAGTGCCGCAAGGTGCAGTTCGGCCAGCACCGGCTTCCAGTCAGCTTTTTCGGCAGGGGTGCGAGTTTGGCTGGCCACGCCACTTCGCATCCAGGAAGGTCCCTGGTTTCGCTGGGGAGTCTCGGCCGCGAGCAGTCCTTCCAACTCGCCGTGGCGCACGATCAAGCGCGTGATCTGCGCGCGCGCCGCATCGACCAAGCGCGGGCTCAGGGCGACGTCGTGCCGCAGGTTGTCGACGCCGACGGCGAGGCCTTCAAGGGCAAGCGATGGCGCTGCGGCAATCATCTCCGGCGGCGCCAGTTTCACTGGCTCCTTGCCGAGACGAAAGATGGGAAGTCGTGGCATTCGCGAATCGTTGGATTTTTGGAAGTTGCTGATTACACACGTACATATGGAGGCTAACATGTCGAGCGTGGCGGCTAAAGTTACGCAAGTTACGTGCTTGACCTCCGATTTTGTTTGGAAAATAAATTCGACCATCATCAACAAATTGTCTCGTCGCCAAGATGTAGAATCGAGGGCGTCGCGGCAGCATTGCCGCCGACTTGAGCCAAATAAATTCGGGAGAACTACCATGGTCGGCTTCTCCGTTAACGGCAAACGCGTCGATCTTGATGTCGATCCTTCCACCCCCTTGCTCTGGGTGATCCGGGAAAACCTCGGCCTGACCGGAACGAAATACGGATGCGGCATGGCGCAATGCGGTGCGTGCACCGTGCACATCAACGGAGAGGCAGTACGGTCATGCGTCGCTCCGGTATCGCGGGCGAGTGGGAAAGCAGTCACGACCATCGAGGGACTTTCTCCTGATTTAAGTACCCCATTGCAAAGGGCCTGGCTGGAAGTGGACGTTCCCCAATGCGGCTATTGCCAGTCCGGACAACTGATGAGCGCGGCTGTGCTGCTGCGGGAGAAGCCGCAGCCCACGGATGACGACATCGATGAGGCCATGACCGGTAACATCTGCCGTTGCGGGACCTATCCGCGGATTCGAAGAGCCATCCACCGCGCAGCCGAGATGGTTGCGAAGGAAGGTGCTCGATGAGTAGCGCGAGGGCTAGCACGGCGAGGAAGAACACAGGAATGCAACGCCGCGACTTCTTGAAGATCTCGATCGCGGCGAGCGGCGGCCTGCTGATCGGCTTTCAGTTTCCCGGCATCGACAGTCTCGCATCGGCGCAGCCGTCCGTGAGTACATTTATGCCCAACGCCTTCGTGCGGATCGGGACCGACGAACGAATCACCGTCATCGTCAACCACTCCGAGATGGGGCAAGGGGTCTACACCTCGCTGCCCATGCTGCTGGCGGAAGAACTCGATGCCGATTGGGCCAAGGTGAGCTATGAGTCTGCTCCGGTCGATCCGAAGTACAACCACCCCGCGTTTGGCATGCAGATTACAGGAGGAAGCTCAAGCGTGTGGTCGGGACTCGAACAATTCCGCCAGGCCGGCGCGGCCGCGCGCGCCCTGCTGGTCGCCGCCGCAGCGCAGCGGTGGAACGTTGACCCGACGGCCTGCCGCACCGGATCAGGAGCAGTGTTCGACCGATCCAACCGCAGGCTTACTTACGGACAACTTGTAGAGTCTGCGGCAAAGCTCACGCCGCCCGAACACGTTGAGCTTAAGGATCCAAAGACATTCACACTGATCGGCAAACCGATCAAGCGGCTCGACACTCCCGTAAAGTTGAACGGCCAAGCGGTCTTCGGCATCGATGTCAAATTGCCTGGGATGCTGACCGCAGTGATCGCCCGCCCTCCCATCTTCGGGGCAAAGATGAAGAGCTTTGACGACTCCCGGGCCCGGTCGCTGCCGGGCGTGCGTAAGATCGTCGCCGTTCCCGCCGGCGTGGCCGTGATCGCGGACACTTTCTGGCATGCCAAGACAGCCAGGGATGTTCTGGCGGTTGACTGGGACGAAGGCAGCATGCAGACCTTCAGTACGAGTCAGATGATGCAGGAGTTCCGCGAACGATCGAAGACGACCGGCACAAGCGTTCGTAAAGAGGGCGATGCGGAGGGCGCGCTGGCGAATGCCGCGAAGAAAATCGAGGCGGTGTATGAAGTTCCCTACCTCTCGCACCTGATGATGGAGCCGCTGAACTGCGTCGTGGATTTGCGGCCAGACTCTTGCGAGGTCTGGACCGGCTCGCAGTTCCAGACAGTCGATCGAGCGAACGCAGCCAAAGTCGCTGGACTGCCGAACGAGAAGGTCGAACTCCACACCACGTTCCTGGGCGGAGGCTTTGGACGCAGGGCAAATCCCCAGTCCGATTTTGTGGTGGAAGCGGTTCACGTCGCTAAAGCGGCGGGCGCCCCGGTGAAAGTGATTTGGACGCGCGAAGATGATATGCGGGGAGGCTGGTACCGCCCGGCGTTTCTGCATGCCATCGAGGGCGGAATTGACTCAAATGGTGATCCAGTCAGTTGGAGATCGCGGCTGGTGGGGCAATCGATCATGGCCGGTACGCCGTTCGCGGCGATGATGATGAAGGGAAAAGATTACGATCCTGCATCGGTGGAGGGGGTTGACGATCTTCCCTATGCGATCCCGAACTTGACGGTCGAATCGCACCAGGCGGAAATCAAGGTTCCGGTCCAGTGGCTGCGTTCTGTGGGGCATTCTCATACGGCTTTCGCGGTTGAATGTTTTGTGGATGAACTTGCCGCGCTCGCGCAGAAAGATCCTTACCAGTTCAGGCGCCAGCTTCTGCTGAAACAGCCTCGATATCTTGGCGTGCTCGACCTCGCCGCGCAAAAAGCGGGGTGGGACAGGCCGTTGCCGAAAGGGATGGGGCGCGGGATGGCCGTGCACTTTGCTTTTGGCAGCTATTCCGCACATGTGGCGGAGGTTTCAGTTGCGGATGGCAAAGTTCGCGTGCACCGTATGGTTTGCGCGGTCGACTGCGGCCAGTACGTCAACCCGGGAATTATCGAGGCGCAGCTTCAGGGAGGCGCAATCTTCGGCGCGTCGGCGGCGCTGTTCCAGGAGTTGACCTTCGAGCACGGGCGCTTGCAGCAAACCAACTTTAATACCTTTCCTGTGATGCGCATCAATGAATGTCCTGAGATAGAAACCTACATTGTGCAAAGCAACGAAAAAGCCGGGGGAATCGGGGAGCCGGGCGTCCCGTGTGCCGCGCCAGCCATCGCGAATGCCCTGTTTGCGGTTACCGGGAAGCGAATCCGCCGGTTGCCCATTCGTCTAACGGAGGCGGTATGAAACGCTGGCATATCGAATTTCAGCCTTCGCTTGCGGTTCTGATCGTGTTCGGTATCGCTGGAGCGCTGTGGCTTTCGCGTCCGGTAGCAGCAGAACCGCCGGCCGAGAAAAAAGTTGCCGCAGCCGAAGCCAGCGACGACGGAGCGCTGTTCACTGCATTTGTTCCCGTGCTGCGCCACCCTCGCTGCATGAACTGCCATTCGCAGGGGGATTATCCGCGGCAGGGCGATGACGGGCATCCGCACACCATGAACGTAAAGCGCGGCCCAGAGGGTCATGGAGTCACGGCGGAGAAATGCAGCGCGTGTCACCAGGACCATAATCTGGCGGGTGCACATCTGCCTCCCGGGGCGCCCAACTGGGGTTTGCCGCCCGCGAGTATGCCAATGATCTGGCAAGGGCTGACCGACGCACAAATCTGCGAATCGATCAAGGATCGAAAACAGAACAGAAACCGCAATCTCGATCAACTCGTCGAGCACCTCACGGCGGATAAGCTGGTAATGTGGGCCTGGAACCCGGGCGAGGGTCGAACTCCCGTCCCTATGCCGCATGATGAGTTTTCTGCGAAAGTAAAACAATGGCAGGCGATGGGAGCTCCGTGTCCTGCAAGGTAAGCTTTCGCCGGTGCTACGTACTCGGTAGCCGGAATTCGCTACTGGCTTTTGATTCGCGCCGCTTCGAACTCATCGCCCTTCTGCCATCCGATGAGACGCGTGAAGCTGGCCGCTTCCCAGCCCAGGGCGAAGCCGAATCGAGCCATCGCGCTATCGCCGACGAAATCCATCTCAGGACGATATTCGTCGCCAGGCTGGTGATAGCGCTTCTCGGTGTACTCCTTGTCCTGCGCCAGACCCCAGGCTTCGTCGTGACCTTTGAACTTCATGCCTTCATTGATCGAGAATGCGGGAATGCCGACGCGGGCCAGACTGAAATGATCGGAGCGGTAGAAATGTCCTGCTTCGGGGCGGGCATCCGGACGGATGGCCAGCCGAAACTCCTTGGCCATGGCCTGCACCCAAGGATAGAACGTCGTACGCTCCGCGCCTGAAACTTCTACTTCCTCGGGCGCACCGAACGGCTGCACATCGTCGTAATTCAGATCCAGCGCGATCTTTCCCGCGGGAACCGGCGGATGCTTGCCGAGATACTCCGACCCCAGCAATCCCTGCTCCTCGGCCGTGACTGCCGCGAAGATGATTGACCTTCCCGGCCGGTCTTTGGCGACACTGAATGCCCGCGCCAGTTCCAGCAGAATGCCGCAGCCCGTCGCGTTGTCGGCGGCGCCGTTAAAGATGTTGTCGCCCGGCATGTCAGGACGGATGCCAAAGTGGTCGTAGTGCGCCGTGTACATGACCGCTTCCTCTTTGAGGTTGCGGTCAGAACCGGGAAGCATCGCGACCACGTTATTCGACTCGAAGTGCCGCACGTTGCTCACCATGTGCGCTTTCAGCTTCGTTCCCAGATTCACGGGATGAAACTCCCGCGTGCGCGCATCGGCAATCATCTTTTCCAGATCCATGCCTGAATCCGCTGCCAGTTTCCGCGCCACATCCAGCTGCACCCAGGACGCAACCTTCAGCAGGGGGCCTTCGACCTTTAAATAAGACTTCTCTCCAGAATTCGAGTTCCGCACCACTTCCCAGGGATAACTTGCCATGTCTTCTCTGTGGATGAGAATGACGCCCACCGCGCCCTTGCGCGCTGCCTCTTCGAATTTGTAAGTCCAGCGGCCGTAGTAGGTAAGGGCTTTGCCTTTGAAAAATTTCGGATCATCCGAAGGCGGTTCGTTCACCAGCATGAGCAAGACCTTGCCGCGCACGTCCGCGCCTTTGTAGTCGTCCCAGTTGTATTCTGGAGCTTCAATGCCGTATCCCACGTAAATGATCTCGGCGTCGACATCGGACTGCGCCTGCTGAGTCTGATCGTAGGCAACGTATTCGTCGAGCGGCTTCAGATTCATCGCGGCGCCTTGCCTGGGCGCCAGCGAAAACTTCGTTTCGGGAAGCGTCGTGATTCCGACGAGAGGAACTTTCTGCAAGTAGGATCCGTTGTCGCCCGCCGGCTTCAATCCATATTCCGCAAATTGCGTGGCGATGTATTCGGCGGCGAGGTCTCCGCCGCGTTGCCCCGTTCCGCGGCCTTCCAGAAGATCGTGCGAGAGAAAGCGGACATGCCAGCGAATGTGTTCGGGATTGATGGTCTCCATCGCCGCAAATGCCGCGCCCGGCAGGCGCACGGAAACCGCCTCCCGCTTGGTGGCGGCCGGTATGGGGGCCGGAGGGGTGCCACCCTCCGCCATTGTCCAGAGGCCAAGCATCGCCAGAAGTCCAAGGCATAGGCTTCCCCTTACCATTGCTTGCATAGACAGTTTTCTCCCCCACGAGGCGACGGATACACTGAAGAAAGCTTCGTTGTAATGACTGAGGGCATTGTAACGGACGGAAGGGCTTTCCTTATGGAGAGTTACGAGTGGTCGACAGCACGAGAGGTCACGCACTCCCGCGAGTTTATAGTGTACTGGCGAGACTTCATTTGGACGGCTTGGTACTCGATTCGGTCAGGCCGGTGAAAGTTCCTGGGGCAGTGCGCCCGTAGAACTACGTCACGCTGCGTCTTCCGGAACAAGCTACGGACGAGAGCCACTATATGCAACGCAGATCATTCCTGAAGGGCGCGGTAGCGGTTACCGTCTTAGTTGCGGGCGGTGGAGTGTGGCGCGCCTACGATCAGGGCGTCTTCAGCGTCGGGGAGGGGCCAGCCTACGAGCCCTGGAAAGATTGGCGAACGGATTCAAATAATAAAGATGGAACCCTGGCATTGGTGCGCGCCGCGATTCTAGCCGCCAGCCCGCACAACACGCAGCCCTGGCTTTTCAAGGCGACGAATTCGTCGATTGAGTTATATGTCGACACCAGCCGGAACGTGGGAGCGCTCGACCCCTATCTTCGAGAGGAACACATCGGGATGGGTTGCGCCTTGGAGAATCTTATGCTGGCTGCAGCCCCGAATGGCTATCAGGCCACCTTAAAGCTGGTTCCGGGAAAGCTTGGGCTGATTCCGGCTGAGGCCGCGCCGAAACTCCTGGCACACGTCGATTTAGCCACGGGCAAACGAGAGGAGAGCGAGCTTTATGCAGCGATCCCGCGGCGCCACACCAATCGCTCTGCCTACATCCCGGAGAAACCGATCCCCCCTGAGTTCATCGATGCTCTGAGCGCCCTGGCGAGCGACGAACCGGATGTCAAAATCTTTCTCTTCACCGCGGAGGCTGACCGAAAAAAAATTGTGGGAATCAGCTCCGCGGCGAACACCGAGCTTTATTCCGACCCGGAGGTAGATCGTGGCAGTGATCGATGGGTTCGGATGAATTGGAATTCGGTGCAGAAACATCGCGATGGACTGACCGTTGATGCTTTTGGATTGCCGCCAATCAAGACAGCAGTAGCCAAGATGATGCCTTTGTGGATGCTGCGCTGGGCGGCCTCGCGAGGACCCCAAAATGGGTATTCGAACCTGATGCTGAGTGCGCCCCTGATTGGCATCATTGCGGTGCATGACCGTTACGACCAGGAACACTGTTTGCGCGCGGGGAGGATTTGGCAGCGCGCGCATTTGCTGGCAACGGCTCGGGGCCTGGCCGGGCGTCCCTGCAATGAGGCAGTGGAACTGCTCGACCACGACAAGGCGGGGGGGGAATTAGCGAAGCGAACCGGCTGGCTGGGCGATGTTATGGGGGATTACACGTGGCAGCCGACCTTTGTTTTCTATATGGGCTATCCCACATTGACGGCCCGAGCCAGCCCACGGCGGCCCATTGAAAAGGTGATTGTTTGACGTAGGAGGCGGTAAGCGACGCCAAGTTCGGTTGAGTCGTTGCCGCCTTGCTCAGTCAATCTTTACCAGGTCAATCTGTCGGATGGCTAAACTCTTCAGCCCGCGACCGCGGGATCAATTCTTCGAGCTTCAACCAGCGCGGAAATCCCGCACATCTTCTCCCGGCTTGAACACGGTGACGGGAGAGATCTTCCGCGAGTCCGCCATCCTTCGGCTGATCTCGGTGAAGTCGGCCTTCACCCAGCCCACGCTCGAGACTTCAATCTTGCCACTCTGCGCGATCCAGAAAATGCTCGGGACATTGGTCAGACCGTATGCGGTCGAAACGGGATAGGTATCCCTGTCGTCGAGTAGCACGGGAAAGGTCACGCCAAACTCCTTGGTGAAGGCCGCCGTGTGCTTGGGATCATCCTGCGAAACGCCGATGAGCCTGACGCCCTGGTGCCCATAGGCCCGCTCCAGCCGCTCGAGGAATGGAAACGCGTACTGGCAGATGGGACACGAAACTTTGAAGAACGCGAGCACTATCGGACCGTGCGCCAACTCCTCGTGCAGTACGAAGCGTTTGCCGTCCATCGCTTTCAGTTCAAACTCGGGCGCGTTGGTGCCCGCAGTCAATGCCGCCATCGGTCGTCCTCCCGTTCGTCTTTTCAGGATGTTTTGGAACCAGCGCATAGGCCATTGCTCTGACCTGCTTTCATTTTAGTCGATGCAAGATGCGGGAAGCAGTTACCGGTGGTCAGGGTCAGGGTGGTCGCCGCCTCAGCTGAAGGGTTGATTCTCAGCGAGCGACGGTTTCAGTTTCAACGCAAGCGGGATCCGCAAGAATCATAACGTGGTCCGACGAATCGCCCACCGCGGGAGGGCGCGGATCCTTGCCGTGCCAGAGGCCGCACCTCCACAAGTAGAGGCACTTCCTTGAGCGCGCCCGAGTGACGCTGCTGTCCGAGTCGCCCGGATCGTCTCGCATACCGAACGTATAGGTCAGAGTGAACGAGGGCACCACGTCCCGACATCCGACAACGTACACACCCGACGACCAGGATTGGCATTCAAACGTCGATTTCTGCACGCTGTCCAAAGCGGCCTGCTTCAGCAACGGATGACCGCTAATCACCTCCGCCGAAGCGACGCTCCCATCCTGGCGAATTCTGACTTGGATTTTCACATCGCCCGTAATCCGCGCCTGCCGTGCCAGCGGAGGGTAGACGGGCGGAAACAGCTTGTTGAGCACGACAGGTTCCAGTGTTGGGGTGCCCGTTGCGCTTTGAGCCGGAACGTTCTCGACAACGGCGAAGAAACACAGGGAGACTGCGGCAAACTTGAGCATTGTGCACAGCAGGCGCTGGCTGATGGCTAGGATTCTAATCGGGGGAGCCTTGTCAAAGCACTTCCGATTTGCGCAGAATCTTACGCGCAAGTCCCGTAAGGGCAACCTGCCTCAGACGCTCCACGGGGATCCATCTTCCAGCGCCACGCGAGGGCGAGGCGGCGCGCCAAACGCGCACCGTGTAATCCGTGATAGTGATCGAATGCCGTAGAGTAAGCAACGGGCTATGATTTGATGGTGCGGCCGTCCCGGGCGGCTGTCGTGGCGGCATCCCGCTGCCACCTGCGAGGGCGAGCCGCCCTCGCGAAAGCCGGCGAGACGCCGGCGCTACAACTGAAAACTCACCACCATTCATGTCGGCGAGTTCCGGCAACTCCCACATTCCAGCCATCAGCGAGACATCGCGTGGCCGCTGCACTAGAAATACTTCGCCATCTCGAAGACTCAGCGCGTAGTGAATCTCTCGCTTCCTCTGCCTCGCCGGCTTCGCCAGCGGCGGCAACTCTCCGCGCGTAACGCATAGTTGGATCACCGGACAGGTCAAGCACGCTGGCGCGCGCGGCGTGCATACGACCGCGCCCAATTCCATCACCGCCTGATTGAAATCGCCGGGCCGCTTGGCATCGAGCAGATCATTCGATGCGTTCCACAACTCTTCTCCGGTCAGCCGCTTTCCTGACACTCGCTGCAACACGCGCTCGACGTTGCCATCGACCACAGCGGCTGGTTCGTCGAAGGCGATGCTGGCGATTGCGGCCGCGGTGTAGCGTCCTACTCCCGGCAAGGCACGCCAGGCTTCGGCGGTCGCTGGAAACTTCCCTCCATGCTCTCGCACTACGACTTTCGTCGCGGCGTGCAGCATGCGTGCGCGACGGTAGTATCCCAGGCCGCTCCATGCTGCGAGCACGCTTGCTTCTCGCGCCGTGGCTAGCTTCTCTACTGTCGGAAAACGCCGCAGGAATTCCTGATAGTGGTCGATCACCGCGGCCACCCGCGTCTGCTGCAGCATGATTTCGGAAAGCCACACGCGGTAGGGGTCGCGGTTCGCGCGCCAGGGAAGATCGCGGCGATGGCGCTCATACCAGGCGAGCACTCTTTTGCGAAACTGCCTTTGCTGGGGAATGGAAAGGAATCTCGGAGTGGATTGCGGTGCCTTCACGCTTCCCAGCCTACGCCACACCGGCCGCCAAGAATGGATTTCTTACGCGCACGGCGCCGTACCTGCGGCTGTCCGCGAAGTCTTCCGAAAGAATCTCACCCATCCCGTAGCGTTCCGCGTAAGCCCAGAGATGAGCGTCGAACCAAGATAGGCGGTAGGCGGCCATGCCTCGCAGAGCCGTTCTCACCATCAGTTCGTCGGGGTACAAGATTGGAAACTCAATGAGCAACTCTTCGGCCTCGCGAAAAACTTCTTCAGCCGTCAGAACAGGTTGTCCCATCCAACGCAGTCTGGGCGCTACTGACATAAATTCCACGATGGCTTGATGCGGGATGTACAGCAGACCAGCGCCGACGGATTCGCGCAACAAATTTTCCGCGATTGACTGTTTCCGCGGATCGCGAGGGTCCCAACGGTGGATCAAGATGTTGGTGTCAACGAGGGAAGCCACGCGGCAGGCCTCGATCGTCGTTGTAAAGTTCCTCGCGCGTCCATCCTCTACCCGAGGCCTCGGGCTCTGGACGTGGCTTTCCCTTTAGCAGAGCCTGTTCCCGCTCTCGAAGTCGTTTCGTGCCCTCATCGAACAGCTCCAATCGTTCCTCCGGGCTCAGTCTCATTCCGTTCGTTGCTTTGCACCGCATTAATTCCACGCGAATGCTCTCACCCGCGGGAATCCACTCCAGTTCGTCGCCCGGACGTATGCCGTACTGGTCAGCAATCTTCTTGGGCACGGTCAGCTGCAGCTTGGAGGTCACCTTTGGCATATCCTTACTTTATCAAGGATGAAATCCTTACTGCAAGGGTAAATTTATGCTGCCATGACCCCGTGAGAGCGGGCTGCCGGCATATGCCCCGCCATTGACCCGCACTCGCAAGCGCGAAATAATGGTGGGGCCTGGCACCCGCAACATCTGCGTGAGTTCATCCACGCCCAGCAGTAGCGAGGAGCACCATGAACGACTTCAACCGCAAGGTGGAAGACGCGTCGGCGCGCGTCAGCAAGACCGTGGCCGAGGCTGCCGAACGGATCGAGAAAGAGATCCCCGAGTTCATCAAGTATCTGAACGACGAGGTTGTTCCGGCCGTGCGCCAGCACTCGACCAAGGCGCTGCGAACCGCGAGTGTAAAGCTCATCGAACTGGCCGACTACCTGGAGCAGCAAAAAGAGCAGCAAAAACCTTCGCAGAAGTAAAGCTGCGTCCCGCCGCTTTCGTTCCTAACGCTGTGATTCTCACTCTGCTGCTTACGATCTTGCTGTTGCTCGCGGCATGCGGCCATCCCAAGCAGGCGCGCGTGAACGTGCCGCCGCCACCCGCCGCGACCACCGAGCCTTCCTCGACCGAATCGCCGGCCACTTCCTCTCCCGAGAAAACTGCGAAGCACGACCATCCACCGAAAGACGAAAGTAGCAACAAAGAAAGTGGCGCCGAGCTTGCCGAGCCCGCGATTCCCGCGGGCTCCGCGCCGCTGGCTACCGAAATCGGCCGCGCCAGCTGGTACGGTCCGCCGTATCACAACCGCCGCGGATCAAATGGCGAAGTCTACAACATGAATGCTATGACCGCGGCGCATCGCACACTCCCTCTGGGAACGATCGTGCGCGTCACGAATCTGAAGACCGGCCACGCGGCGCTGGTGCGCATCACCGACCGCGGACCATTCATTCCCGGCCGGGTTCTGGATTTGTCGCTGGCGGCGGCGCGCAAGATCGATGTCTACCTGCCCGGAATCGCTGAAGTAAAAGTGGAAGTCATGGAGACGCCGGCGCCGCTCGAAACCGGGGGAAAGTGGGCGGTGCAGATTGGCGGCTTTCCCGATGAAGACGAAGCCACGAAGCTTGCCGACCACCTGACGCGCCGCTACCGCACGGCTAAGGTGCAACGCTTCGCCAGTCCTGCGGGCGATTGGTGGGTGCGGGTGCGAGTTCTCGGCGACGATCGCGAGCGTGCCCGGGAAATGGTCGCGGAGACCGAAACGCCGGAGGGCGCGGTCTTTCTGGTGAGACTGGATTAGTGGCCAAACCCCACTTTCGCACTCTGCGAGGTCAGTGCTATCCTCACGCCGGAGTTACCCATGACCGACGCCACGAGCGACTGCCTTTTTTGCCGCATTCTCCGCGGCGAGATTCCTGCCAAGAAAGTCTATGAGGACGAGCACGTATTGGCCTTTGAAGACATCAACCCCAAGGCTCCCACGCATGTGCTGATCATCCCTAAGAAACACTTTGCGGGATTGAAAGAGGCGAAGGCCGAAGACGCCGAAGTGATTGGCCGCTGCCACCTCGCGGCGGCTGAGATTGCGCGCGAGCGCAACATCGAAGAGGGATACCGGACCGTGCTGAACGTGGGTCCCGGAGCGGGGCAGTCAGTGTTTCATCTTCACGTCCACCTCCTGGGCGGACGTCATTTGAGCTGGCCTCCCGGGTAGGGGAGCAGTTCTCAGTTCTCAGTTCTCAGTTCTCAGTTCTCAGTTCTCAGTTTCCGGTTTCCTACTGTACCGTCGGATTCTCGTCTTCCGAGGCTCCGTGGCGGCGCAGCAGTTGCGGAAGATTCTGGGAGAAAGCTGACCGGGGCAGAACCATGTCGCAGCCCACTTCGTGCGCCTTCTGCTTCAGATCGCCTTGCACGTGGGAGAGGAATCCGATGATCGAGGTTCCCTTCTTGAGCTTGGCCTTCAGCTTGGGGATCAACGTCAGCGGTTTGGCGTTGGCGTTGTTGAGATCGAAGATAATCAGCGAAGGCTTCTCTTCGCCGTTCTGCTCCATGCGCTCAGCCAGATCTTTGTCGTTCTTGGCGAACTCGACCTTTACGTTGAGCTTGCGCGCGGTCTCTTGAATCTTGGCGGCGAAGAACAAGTCGTCGACGAAGGCAAAGATGCGCGAGTTGGAATCTTCGCGTAACGCGGGCAGAGGCTCAGGGTCGGCGGGCGCAAAAGGCGCGGCGAAGCCGGGACGCTGGCGGCGCGCTCCCTGGCCGTTGTTGCCGTTGCCGGCCAAAGCGGCGCGGTAGCTGTGATCCATGGGCGCGGTGTAGATGCCGTCCTGATTGTGACGCGCCTGGCTCGGGCCGGCGGGACGAGGCCCGCGCGGATTATTCGGACGCCGTCCGCGGCGCCGTCTACTTCTACCTCCGCCACCGGAGGGTCTTCCTGGTCCTTGTCCCTGTCCTTGTCCAGATGATCCTGCGTTCATAGTCCTCTCAAGCCTGCTGGGCCGGGTTTCGTCCCGGTGCAGGGCGGCAAAATCTTACGATGTCCGGTTCCCCATTGGGTTGCGGCAGGCTCTCACAGGGTTGGCGCGAAGCCACTGTTCTTGCGGGGCCTAACCATTTGCTCGGTGACACCACTCAGTCACATACGTCAACCATCAAGTTTCGCGATCGCGCGTTCGAGGGGGGCCCTGCCCACTTTCCATGCGGAACTGCGGGTTGGGGTGGAACGCAATCGCGATCGACCGCTCTCTGGTGATACAAACTCGCACTAACAAAAAATTCTAAATTTAGCGTATCGGTTATCCGTTATCGGAATCCGTCGCGCCGCCGGGAACGGCCTGGGGCGCGGAAGGCCTACGCGGGAACGAGGCCAATGAGAACAAGTTCATGGTACTCGCCCCAGCGCAAGCACGCAAGGGGCAAAGTGAGAGCCTTTTTGCACAGGAGGACATGGCTTGTCAGGCAGCGGCTCTCGGGCCTCGGCTCTTGGGCTTCGGGCTTCGGGCTTCGCAAGGGCGGAGGGAACAGAGCACGTGCACGAAAAAGCGCTCCGCCTGGGCGGAGCGCTTGCTGGTCTTATGCTGCCTACTGTGACACGTTGAGAGTGATGGTAAGCGGCGAGCCGTTATTGGTGAGCGGAACCGGGTTCGCGCCGCCGGTGGTTGCGTTGACGGTAACCGTGTAGGAGCCAGCAGGCGTCCCTGGGTTTTTGGTGGTGGTGGTGCCGCCGCCGCCGCTGCCGCCGCAAGAACCCAGCCACAGCGTGGACAATCCGAGAACCATAATCAGGCTGAGCAGGCGGAGGCCGCGTGTACGCGATCCCGCAGCAAACACAATTCCGAATAAACCGGGGAGCAGCAGGGCATAGAAGATGCGGCTGCCGCGCTCCAGCGGCGGGCGCAGTTGCCCGGTAGTGGGCGCGGTGGTGACCAGATTGAGCGTGACCCCGGCCGCGGTGACGGACTGCCCGTTCGAAGGACTGAACTGGCAAGAGATTAGGGCCGTGGCCAACGACGGACTTCCCGAGCAGCTATAGGTGAGCGGCAGAGCGGTAACGCTGCTTGTCACAAAAGAGATAGGTGTTCCGGTGCCGGTAACCGTAATACTGACCGGAGCCGTTCCTCCCGCGGTTACAGGGAAGGTAGCAGCAGTTGTCGTGAGGGCGAAGGACTGGTTGGTCGTGGTCACGCTCAGGCTGATACCTGCGGTGATTGCGGTGGTGCCGCTTGTGCCAGTAACGGTGATCGCCAGCGGGCCCGAGGCCAACGCCATGTTGGCAGACGTGGTGATGGTCAGGGCGACGGACATTGGATGCGCAGGATTCCCGTCAAGAGTGACACTGCCCGGACTGAAACTGCAAAGCGCTCCCGCCGGCAAACCCGCCGTGCAACTGCCAGGATTGGAAGCTGTAGAGTTCGTGAAGTTTACCGTGCCGGTGAAACCGCTGGTGGGCGTGATGTTTATGCTCGACGTCGCCGTCTGCCCGGCGGGGACGCTCGCTGGGCTGAGGGCAGTGGCGGTCATGGTGAACGGCACGGTCACAGTGACCGTCGTAGGTGCGGAGGTCGAGGCGTTGACCGACGCGTCTCCAGTGTAGGTGGCCGTAACGCTGTTAGTGCCACCTGGAAGCGCTGTCGTGGCGAAGGTCGCCGTTCCGGTCGTGGTCGATGGGTAGGGAACATTCAGGGTCGCACTCCCCAAAACCGTGGTTGTGCTGCCATTAAGAGTGGAGAACCGGACCGAACCCACGCCGCTCGCAGGCGTAACCGAAACCGCAAAGCTCACGCTGGTACCTATGGTGACATTTGTCGCGGAAGGCGTAATCGTGATCGAGCTGCCGGTGGTACGGGACGCTTTCCAAGCGAGGGCGAGATTGTTGCCGTCGACCGAGCCCAGACCCGCGACCAGGTTATATCCAGTGGTTGAGTCGGCATGCGAGGTATCGAATCCGAAGACACCCGCGGTCGGGCAGATTACGTCTGCGGGCTGACCCGAAGGCGTGTCCTTCTCGCAGTAAACATCGTTGTCTCCGCTAGTGATATGGTGAAACGCTCCATTGGCCGGGGTAGCGGCCAGGCTGTAAAGAGTCGGATTGATGTTCCCCAGGCCGGCGCTTCCGAGATACTGATTGAGCAGGGTAACGATGCCGGCGAAGACCGGGGACGAGGCAGAAGTCCCGCCCACGACCGACTCGTAGTTATCCACGGCGCCTGAAATGCCGCCGGCACACGTACTGCCTGTGCTCGTGCTGGAGGTCCATTGGTCCAGCGGCGTGCAGAAGACATAGCCGGGAAACTCGGGAGACGCCAGGAGCGAGACATCGGGCACGAGGCGATAGGTTGTCGAGACGGTGGGAATCGTTATAGCGCTCTGCCACGCAGGCCGGGGGAATCCTGCTTCGCATATGCCGCCGCCGGTCTCGGTGTAGCAGTTGCTCACCCCGCCGCCGCCGCCGGAGATCCAGAGGTCTTGCTGCGCGGTCGCGGCGGAGGTAATGTCGACCCAACCGGTCACCTTCGGACTGCCGCCCTGCGAGCAGAACAGAGGGTTGAGATCGCCCTCCTGACAGAGCTGCGCAAATGCCGCGGTATCGTTCCAGGCAGCCTCTTGCCCCTCAAGGCTCGTGGTTGCCGAGCCGCCGAAATTGACGGTGCTGGAACTGTTCGAATTCCAGTAGCTGCTGTTGTAGAAGGTGGGGTAAGGGAAAGATGTGCCGCCGACGCCGGTAACCTCCGGGCTGCTGGCCGGATAGTTCACAGCCAATCCGCCGACTGCAGGGTCATACGGCAGAGAATTGTTCTGCGGGTCGCGGTCACATGAGGCCGCGGCCGAATCGCCGGAGGAGATCATGATCGTGATGCCCTCGGCGTTGCCCTGCTGAAGCTCGGTTTCGATTGAAACGGCGCCAGGGGACGCCTCGCAGAGACCGTAACTCATACTAATGACCGGAGCGACGGCGTTGTCGATGGCATAGGCCAGGGCGACGTTGGTGCCCCCATTGTTGGTGATTTCGGTGCAATCGGAATTAAACGTTCCGGGAGCGTTGACGAAGATAATTTGCGCATTGCGCGCGGTGGCTCCCGACCATTCGATGTCGAGATCGGATTCGGGCAAGTCACCGCAAGTGCTGGGTGAGCCCAGGTCGGCGACACCGGGAACCAGCAGGTATTGAAAATTGGTGGTGTTGCAGGCGGTAGAGGTAATAATGCCGTTCGCATCGGTCGAGCAGCCGGTGATCTGGTTCAGCCCGAAGTCAGAGCGGAAGTCGGCGATGTCGGCGAGATAAACATCGGTCTCCCCGATGATGGCTAGCTTCTGCCCGGTGCCGTCAATCGCGGGCGAAGCGTTGTAGAGCGGATTGAGATCGTAGATGGTCGCGATGTCGCCGGGGGCCAGGACGTATCCCGCGCCTTCGTTGGGTGTTGTGAAGGTAGGATGAGGGCTATTCCTGCCTCCATGAACCGGGCGTACATACATGGGCTTGGGGTGGTAATCGGTGAGGCCGCGAACTCCGGTAACTACGCCGCTCAACACCGCCGGCACCTGGACCGGACTGGAGTTGGCAATATGCTCTTGCCCGTTGACCTGGTAGCGATGGATTTCCGTCTTAAAGGCGCTCTGAATTTGGGCCGCTGTGCCGCTGAAGCTGACCGAAGTGCGTCCGCGGGGAACGCTGAAAACCTGGAAGCCCTGCGCTCGGAGCCAGGCCGTGATCTTGCTGATGTCGCCCTGGCTCACGCCAAAGCGCTCCGCGAACTGCTCGGGAGTCAGCCACTTATGGTAGTTGGGCGAGGAGCGATCCTGTTGCTGCGCGAGAAGCAGGTTGAGCGCAACTTGCTGACTCGGGGAAGGGGCCATGACAAGCGTGACACGACCGAACTGGAACGACGGTTCGACCGGGCCCTGATCGAATTGGGGCAAGGCTTTGGGATCGGCGTGCTCGGACAGCGTGATCATCTGGCTGGAATCGATGGGACCGGCGATGCGATCCGCCTGGCCGGCGAAGCACAGAGTTGAGGCTAGTAGAGGCAGAAGCAACTTCAGAGATCGCATGAAACGCTCCGTCTGCAGGGTCGGCGTTGAAGTGTGTTGTTTCTTAGCTTATACGGCTTTATTGCTGTCTGATCAAGTTTTTGCCGGGAAGGTTGTATCCCGGAAGTAATGTTACAAGTCGCGATGGGCGGGGCCAAGGCGAGAAGGGAGGTAACAACTCTGGTAATTTGGTCACGTTCCCAGAGCGGGACCAAGTTTGGCGTATTCGGGCTTACGTCCGGTGAACAGTTCGAATGAACCAGACCCTTTGAGAGCAGCTTTTTTCGCATAGCCCGGGCGCGGACCACTTGCATCCAAAGTTTCGGGTAGAATCTTCAGCTGAAAACCACGCGGAGAGGATTTATGCGCTCTTTAGCCCATGCATACGCCATCATCGCATCTGCGATTCTCTTGCCTGCCGCAGTGCTGATGGCAGCGGATGTAGACAAGAACTTCCACGACGCACCGGCGTCGGCGCAGGCCACGAAGAACCCTTATGAAGGCCAGCACGCGGCCGTGCTCGCCGGAAAACAGTTGTACGCGCGTAATTGCCTTTCCTGCCATGGGAGGACGTTGAAAGGCACAGGGAATGTGCCGTCGCTGGTGGATGGGAAGCTCGATTCCGTCACGCCCGGCGAAGTCTTCTGGTTCATCACCCGGGGCGACAAAGATAACGGGATGCCGTCGTGGGCGCAATTGCCGGTGAAGCAGCGCTGGCAAATCGTCACCTATGTGAAGTCGATGGGAGCGCCCCAGATGGCGCAGGAGGCGAGCGCGCCAGCACCGCCCGACATGAGCACTTCGACGCTGAAGGCTGCGCCGCCCACGCCACCCTTCACCGACTTCCGCTATGAAAAGCCCGGCACGGTTCGCAAGATAACCGTCGCCGACCTTCCGCAGCCGTATGCTACGCAATCGTCCGACAACGGTCCGAAACTGGTGGCGCGGCCGGAGAATGCCTGGCCGGTGGCGCTGCCCGGGTTCAAGGTGGGCTTGTATGCCGGCGCCCTCGATAACCCGCGGACCCTGCGCACCGCTCCGAACGGCGACATTTTTCTTACCGAGAGCGACCCCGGGCGCATCCGCGTGTATCGCGGGCTGACCAGCGACGGCAAGCCCGAGCAGTCAGCCGTTTTCGCCAGCGGTTTGAAACATCCCTACGGCCTAGCGTTCTACCCTCCCGGACCAGATCCAAAATGGCTGTACGTAGGCAGCACCAGCGAACTGGTTCGCTTCCCGTATCACAATGGCGATCTGAAGGCGAGCGGCGCTGCGGAACACATCGCCGATCTTCCCGGTACCGGCGGTCACTGGACGCGGGCGGTGGAGTTCTCTAAGGATGGCAAGCGAATGTTTGTTGCCGTGGGTTCAGGATCGAACGTGGACGATCCCGACACTCATCCCCGGGAGAAAGACCGGGCTGACATTCTGGTGTGCGACCCCGCGAACTGCACTTTAAGTGTGTATGCCTACGGAATTCGCAATGCCGGCGGCGGGATTGCTGTGGATCCAGAGACGGGCGAACTGTGGTGCTCGGTGAATGAGCGTGACGCGCTCGGCGATAACCTGGTTCCCGACTACATCACGCATGTCGAGGAAGGCGGATTCTACGGCTGGCCGTGGTGGTACATGGGAGGGCATCAGGATCCGCGGCATCAGGGCAAGCATCCGGAATTGAAAGAGAAAGTGATCGTCCCGGACGTGCTGCTGCAACCGCATAACGCATCGCTGGAATTCACTTTCTACGAAGGCCAGCAATTTCCAGCTGACTACAAAGGAGACATTTTCGCAAGCGAGCACGGCTCCTGGAACAAAGCGGTGCGCGTGGGCTATGAAGTAATTCGCATCCCTCTACACCAGACTGGCCACGCCAGCGGAGAGTATGAAGACTTCCTCACTGGCTTCGTGCTGCCGGATGGCAACGTGTGGGGACGCCCCGTGGGGGTAACAGTGGCGCCCGATGGTTCGCTGCTGGTAAGCGACGACGGCTCGGACTCGATCTGGAGAGTGAGCTACACAAAGTAGCGCGGCGGCCTGCCGGGCAGGAGCGAACTTAGGAAGGAAATTGGTGGGCGCTGTAGGATTCGAACCTACGACTTCCACCGTGTGAAGGTGACACTCTACCGCTGAGTTAAGCGCCCAACCCTTTTCTATTCAAACATCAGTGCGCGGTTCCTGCAACCCAGACCGAAGGGACCGGTGTTTTTTGGCTGCCGGCGATCTCGTTTGGACTCGGCAACAGGCCGTGGTAGCCTATCGTCGGCAGGGGCGAGCGGGGCTTCGAGTCCGTCCGCACCCGTGTCCGAAGTTACCGCTGATGCCGGACGAAACCAGGCCACCTCGACCCGCCGTATCCTCCTCATCTGGGCGGACTTCCCAGGTTTCACCCAGCCGTGAGGAAGAGCAACTTTCCCTTCCCGACGGGGTTCAATCTAGTGTGAGCACTGCCGCCATGGACGGGGGCGTCCTGATGGCCTCGCTGGGACCGCGCCCAGCCGGCGCTTTGCAACCCGCGATGGCCGGCGCCGAAAGCTACACCGACGCCGAAGTCATGCTGCGAGTCAAGGCGGGGGACCAGTCCGCCTTCGATTACCTGGTGCAGAAGTATCGGCGGCCGCTGGTGAGTTTTATGTACCGAATGGCGCGCAACTCGGCCGCGGCCGAGGACCTGGCGCAGGAAGTTTTTCTGCGGGTCTACCGCTCGCGCCAGACCTACGAAGCCAGCGCCAAGTTCACCACCTGGCTGTACCGGATCGCGACCAACCTGGCGGTGAACCACGCGCGTGATACGCGCCACGAACGCCCGGAGGTGACGGTCAGCCTGGATGAGCCCGATGAGGAAACGGGAACGACACCGGACGTAGCCGACAGCACGATCACGGCGGAAGAGGCGTTGGTGCGGCGGGAGCGGATGCTGGCGATCCGTGGCAAGGTGGAAGCTCTGCCGGAACGCCAGAAGCTGGCGGTCATCATGCACAAGTATCAGCAGATGGATTACAAGCAGATTGCCGATGTTCTGAAGTTGAGCGAGTCAGCGACGAAATCGCTGTTGTTCCGGGCGTATGAGACTTTGCGGGAACAGTTAAAAGAATTTCTATAGAAGTGACAGGGCGAAGAGAACACAAGGGAGCTTGGTTATGAAGTGCGAGGAGATTCGCGAAATGATGCCGGACCTGACGTCCGGCTTGACGGGGATGACACCGGAGATCGGTGAGCACTTGGCGGGTTGCGCCGCCTGCAAGGGCAAGATGGAAGAAGTTCGGCAGACGATGGTGTTACTCGATGAGTGGCGTGTGCCGGAGCCGTCGCCGTATTTTGATGTGCGTCTGCAGGCGCGGTTGCGGGAAGAGATGGCCAAGCCGCAGAGCGGCTGGCTCGCATGGTTCCGGCGTCCGGTGCTGGCCGCAGCGCTCACGGTGCTGATGGCAGTCGGGGTGGGCCTGTTTTTCTCCAAGGGCAGCGTTATTTACAAAGGCGATGACGAGGTCGCGGTCAATGATACTTTGTCGCCATCGGCGGAGGGAACGGCAGTGAGCGATTTGCAGTCGCTGGAAAAAAATCACGAGCTCTACTCTGATTTTGATCTTCTGGATGATTTGCAAGTGCAGCCGGACGTCGCGGCGAATCCGTAAGGCGCAGCAGGAACTCACAAGGCTGCAAGGGGTTGGGACGGATTGGGGAAGAGTGCGGAGAGAATGACGCGGGCGCGTTTCATAGCGAGATGGCTATCGGCTGGCCTGGTAATGCTGGGCCTGCTGAGTTCTCCTTGCCTTGCGCAGCGCCGGGGTGTTCGAGTGTTTGCGCAGCAGCGCAGGCAAGGGATGGCGGCGCCGGCGCAGCAGCGCCATGCCGGGGATTGGTTGCGGCGGCATAAGGATCTGTCTCCTGCCGAGCGACAGCGCGCACTGGAAAATGATCCTGGCTTCCGCCGCTTGCCTCCTGCGCAGCAGCAGGTGTTGCGGCAAAGATTGCAGCATTTTTCGAGCCTTCCGCCGGAGCAGCAGGAACGCATGCTTGATCGCATGGACCGCTGGGCGCATTTGACTCCGGAACAGAAGGAGCAGGCGCGGCAGATCCATAATCGAATGCAGCAACTTGCTCCCGATCGTCAGCGCATGGTGAGGACCGCGGTTGGCGACTTGCGTGCCTTGCCTCCCGGGCAGCGGGAGCTGATCATCGATTCCAACCGTTTCAGAACTATGTTCTCCCCGGAGGAACGCGACATCATGCGCGGGGCCACCAGGCTGCCGCTTGCGCCGCCGGAGAATGGCAGGTCGGAAGAACCGCCGGCACCGGAGCAGTAGGGCAGTTCTCAGTTTCCAGTTTCCAGTTTCCGAATCCGTTCAGTGAAAGTCGTGCGAAACGGTTTCAGCTTTCGTGACGAATAGGGGCTGCACACGTTCCGCTTTCACGGAGATCACATTATCCTGATTTTGAAGAATTCCTTCGATTGCCAGGAATCGTTCTGAGGTCAGCAGCAGGCGGTTGCGGTGAAAAAGATCAGGCGTGATGATCGCGTTGGCTACTCCCGTTTCATCTTCCAGACTGACAAACACAAAACCTTTTGCGGTTCCCGGCCTCTGGCGCGTGATTACGCAGCCTCCGATGCGAAGACGTTTCCCGTTGGGAATGTCGCGAAGTTCGCTGGCTCGGCGAATGCCCATGGCATTCAGCCACTCGCGGCGGTAGGCCATAGGATGCGGTCCCACGGTCAGGCCGGTGCCGTGGAAATCGGCAACCAGACGCTCTTCATGGTTCATAGGTTGAAGCGGCGAAGGCAAGTCGGGTTCCGGCAAATTCTCCAGCAGCGGCCCGGAGCCGCGCAAAGCGCGCTCCACCTGCCAGAGAGCGTCGCGGCGGTGAAGCTTCGAGTACCCAGT
>JBEKWP010000015.1:0-43215 GCA_049512915.1 Candidatus Sulfotelmatobacter sp. | reverse complement strand
AACCGCGAAGGACTCCCACTCAAACTTCACGCCGGTAGCTTCGAGAATGCGTACGGTCGCATGGGAAACTTCAGGCCCAATGCCATCGCCGGGAATTAGAGTTACTTTATGAGTCATGATTTACCCCAGTGGTCAGTGATCAGTGGCTAGTAAAAACATTTGGTTTTACTGACCACTGAACCCTAATCACTGACCACTGCTTTTCACTTTCACCAGATCTCTCAATTCATTCATGAATTCTTTTACATCTTTGAAATCCAGATACACCGACGCGAATCGTACGTAAGCCACTTTGTCGTAGCGCCGTAGGCGGTTCATGATGAGTTCGCCCAGTTCGCTGGTCTTGCGCTCGCGTTCCTGCGACTCGATGACGAACGATTCCGCCTCGTTCACAATCTGTTCCAGCTTGCTGATCGGCACCGGACGCTTCTCGCAGGCCCGCAGCAAGCCGTTCAGCACTTTCTGGCGATCGAACTTTTCCCGGCGGCCGTCTTTCTTGACCACCATGTAAGGGATTTCGTCGATGCGCTCGTAAGTGGTGAAGCGCTTGCTGCATTTCAGGCACTCGCGGCGGCGGCGAATCGATTCCGCCTCTTTGCTTTCCCGCGAGTCAACTACCTTGTCATTCGCAAATCCGCAAAAAGGACATTTCATGGCGCTGATGTTGATCGAAAACGAACCTGTCTAGCTAAATTGAATGGTCGGATCAATATGGAAATTGTAACAGGGGGTGAGGCCGCGCCTTGCAGCCCGAACCTGCGTAATAGACAACAACCCGCTTTACGCCGGAGGCCCGGCAGTTTCCGCCACTTCGGCTCGATGGCTTTCCTTCGACAACTTCCGCAGGGACAACCTCTCATGGTGCGCCAGCGCCAAGCCAATGGGCACGACTGCCGCGAACGTGACCAGCCAAAGCAGAATCCCGCAACTGGCCGCCATCTCCGGAGGCACGTCGAACACGCTCGATAATGCAGCAATGGTCGCCATCTGCGAACCGCCGCCCACCGCCGGCAACTGTAGCATCGAACCCACCATGCTCGCTCCCATGAGAATCAGAATCTGCGATACCGGAATTTCCAGCGCCGCCAAGCCGTAGGAGTGCGTAACTTCCTGATAGGCGAGTGCAATGATGTACCACATCCCCACCGAAACCAGGCTCAGCCAAAGCATTGACGCGGGCCCGTGAATCGTGTCCAGTCCCGCGCCAAACTCGCGCACCCGCTGAGCCAGCCGGTGGCCGACGTTCGAGGAGAGGTGCCCGAACTTCTCTTCCACCCATCGCGCCACTGCGTCTCCGCTGCGCCGGATCACGATCGCGGCCACTGTGGTTACGATCACGATGCCGACCAGAAAAAAGCCGCCTTCCTGAAAGCGCCGGTAGTATTCCGGATGCGGAATCGCGGGTAGTGCGCTGGGCAGAAAAATCGCCAGCACAATTAACACGGTGAACGCGCCAATATCGAAAATGCGTTCCACCGTCCACACCGCCAACTGCGAGGAGAACGGAAGATCTGTGCGGCGAGCGATCAGGTAGGGACGAATGAATTCCCCCGCCCGCCCCAGCAGCGCCAGGCCGGTGAAGCCGATCATGGTCGGAGACAGCATATCCATTATTGTTGCTTTCGGCCGCACCGGCTTCAGGAAAATCTTCCATCGCACCGCGCGCAGAAAATAAGCGATATAGATGAGAGCGACAGCATGCAAAACGTGAAACTTCTTGATGTGGTGGGTTTGCGCCCAGAACGTAGCCCAGTCAAAGCTCTGCCAGTGACGATATTGCAGGTAAAGCAGAACGGCCAGGATGAGGAACACCACCAGACTGGCCACGATGCGCTTTTTGTCCATGAAGAGGGCAGCCTCGCGCCGCGACCTCGCAACGCGAAGCGGAAACGGCACTCCCAAGGTAAATGAGTGGGGGTAGAGGGTCAAACGAAGAGGCCGTTTACTGGCTGGGTGCTGCGGTTGCTCTGGCCTGGGTCTGCGGACCTGATTTATGCGGTTTGGCCGCCGGAACCGCTGTTCCGGTTGCCTTGCTCGCGGAACTCTTCCGAGCTGCGGGCTGAGCGGCGGTTTTCGCGGCGAGTTTCTTTTTGTTGAAGTCGCGCACGATGCGCGCTATGTACGCTTTGGTTTCGTAATAAGGAGGAACGCCGCCATACTGCTCCACCCGCTGCGGGCCTGCGTTGTAAGCGGCCAGCGCCTTGATCAGATCGAAGTCATAGCGCTCCAGCAGTTCGCGCAGGTAGCGCGCGCCGCCTTCCACATTGGCTTGCGGGTCAAAGGCATTCTGCACACCCAATTGCGACGCTGTCTGGGGCATCAACTGCATCAGTCCCTGCGCGCCCTTGGGCGAGACCGCGCGCACGTTAAAGCCGCTCTCGGCACGAATCACGCTGCTTACCAGATCCGGATCCAGATGGTAGGTCCCACTCGCTGCTCTTACCACTTCATTCAGATCCGTCGAAGGCTGGAAGTTCTGGGAAGCAGACTGCGACTGTGCGGCACCGTTCTTCGCCGTTGCCTTTGCCGGTTCGTGCGGCGATGATTCCGCCGGCAGAGCTTCGAAGTGGTCGATCTCTGCAGTCGGCACATCCACAAAACTCGAGTTGTCACCGCCGAGATACAGGCGAGTGATGGTCCCGATGACCTGGCGGCGTTCGTGGCGGATGGAAAATCCGTTGCGCAGTACGGCTGCGTCGGCCGCCGAGCAGGGAAGCGCCGCTGCTGCGAAAAGCAGGATGAACGCTGCCCATTGCCCGATCTGGATCGTCTTCCTCATGCCAGAGATCCTAACTTCCGACTACCTCTGCTACCGCCGCGGCCACGCCGCAGCGATCATTGCCAAGGGTCACACTCCAGCCACGACCGCGCAGCTCCTCGCAGGCATTCCCCATGATAACCGGATGGCCGGCGAACTCAAGCATTTCCACATCGTTATGGTTGTCACCGATGGCCATGACCTGCTCGCGCTCAAAGCCGCGATGCGCGGCCCAGCGCTCGAGCGCGTGGCCTTTGGAACAGCCCGCATTCAGTACGTCAATCATCGACAAATCCCGCTCGGGATATTCAGTGCGCAGCACCGTGATTCTTCCTTTCATGCCGTTGGCTTCGAGTGCGCGCAAGGCTCCGCTCATCCGCTGCATGGAGCCGCAAAACATCGCCTGCACGGGATCGCTCACCAGTGCATCCTCGATGGGCACGACGAACTCGATGTAGGCCATGTTCTTCTCCAGCCAGCGGCGGATGCTGGCGTTCAGGTCGTCCAGGTGCTCGAGCACGATCGCGCCTTTGGATTCCTTATCGAAAGTAAGAACGGTATTGCCGCGAAAGTCTTGCATGGTGCCGCACAACTCGCGGCAGGTGTCGCGCGGCATCAGATCGCGATGGAAGGTTTCTCCGGCCAGCGAACGGGTTACGGCGCCGTTCGAACTGATGAGCCATAGATCGAAACCCAATTGCTTTGCAATGGGCAGGGCGAAAGTGTGGCGGCGCCCCGTGACCAGCACGACTTCGATGCCGGAATCATGGGCATGGCGTAGCGCTGCAAGGTCGTTGGGCGAAATCTGGAATTGGGGATTGAGCAGCGTGCCGTCGATATCAGAGGCAATCAGGCGAATGGAATCGGGCTTCGGGCTTCGGCTTTCGGGCCTTCGGCAAGATTGGGCTTCGGGCATCGGCTATCGGGCCTCGGGTATTTGCATTTGACACTCTTTCATTGTGACATATATGTCGGCCTCGCCGGCCTCGCACACTTGCTCCTCTTCCATTACCGAAGCCCGAAGCCCGTGCTATCCTGCGCTGTCCATGGGATCACTTCTCTTCTTTCTCGGCGGGTGGGGATTCGTTCTGCAGGCGGTGGCGATCGTTCACTTCATTCGCCGTCGGCCGGACACTTACTGGATTTTTATCATTCTGTTTCTGGGCTGGGTTGGGGCGCTGATCTACATTGTCGTCGAGGTGATTCCCGATGCCGGGCTGCTGCGCGGGTCGTTTCAGGCGTTTCCGCGGCGGCGGCGGATTCATGAACTGGAGCGGGCCATTCTTGATAATCCTTCGGCCGGCAACTACGAGGAACTTGGCCTGCTGTATCTTGACGACGGCGATTTTGCCCGCGCGCGCGCTTGCTACGATAAGGCGATCTCGTCGCGAACCGATTCGTCCGATCCCTTTTACCGCCGCGGGATCGCTGAAATCGAACTGGGTGATTTCGCCGCGGCGGTTCCCGATCTTGAGCGCGCTGTTGCGGCCGATCCTAATTACGACTTTCAACGCGCGAAGGGGCTGCTGGCTCATGCCTATTCGCAAACCGGGCAAGCGGAAAAGGCCGAGGCGCTGTTTCAGCAGGCAACGAAGACTTCCACGAGTTCGGAGACTTACTACAATTACGCTTTGTTCCTGCAGTCGCAGGGGCGTGCCGAAGAGGCTCGCGCATGGGCGCAGAAAATTCTCGACAAAAGGCCAAGCATGCCGGGTTACCAGCGGCGGCGTGAGCGTCCGTGGTTCCGCAAGGCGTATGCCCTGCTGGCCAGGCTGCGGCTGCAGAACAAGTAGCGGCTTCAAAGCTTCGCGGGAAATTGTCCTGAGAACCGGAAGTAAAGCTCCGAACAATCACAAGAAAAGAATCTTCCAGATCGTGGGCCGATCGATCAGCTAGGACGACCGCTCCCAAATATTTCCACAAGCACGGTGTGACATCTGACCTTGTGTCGATTTTGAATTTGCCTGATCATGGTCGAGGCCGTGACGGTCGGGTGATCCCACATCGTCGCGCCTCCAAGCCCTTTGTTTTGCGGATTTTAGTATCTAAGTCGTTTAGGCTCCGGATTTTGCCGGGAATTTTCTGCTAACTCGATGATTCCACTAGACCCCGGGGGGGAGGGGGTACCGGAAAAAGAGCCTGAGGTCAACGTCAGAAATAGCCGCGCGAACTGCTCTCGGCAAGTTTATTTCGATCGAGAAATCCACAGCGCGCGGGTTCGGTTCGTCGGCGCTAATAGCGGTCGTTGGTGTCGATGTTGAAGCCGAGGATGGCGTCGACTTCCACCGGCTGGGCGCCGCGCATGGCGGGGCGGAACTTCCAATTGGGCAGGGCAGCCATGATCTTGGCAGTCATTGCGGCTGGACCAGGTTCGAGGACCTGAAGGTTTTTCAGATTGCCGGAAGCATCGAGTCTGCATTTGATCACGACGCGGACGTGCGGAAGGTTCGCGGGCAGGTCGGTGCGAATTCCTTGCGGGCCGGTCGGCGTTCCAGCTTGAGCCTGCGCGGCCGGATTGACTTCGGCGAATTGCATCACGACCGTTCCGATCGGCGTATCCACGTAAACGGTGTAGTTGTCGCCTGGGAGCTTGCCGTAGAAATCAAACGCGCCGCCGGAGCGTGACGTGGCGACGATGGTGATCGCCGGGCCGTCCTTCGGCGTGACAGGGGAGCGTCCGGGAACAGTGGGAGCGCTGCCGCCGTCCGATCCGAAGCTTGGCAGGTTAACGACGCTGGTGCTGCCGCCGCGAACATCGACACCGGGAACCGCGGGAGATCCGGTGGGAGCGCTGCCCGCGCCTCCGGGACCGGGCGTGGAAGAGATTCCGCCGCGGACATTTTTATTGGGATCGGAACCTACGCCGGCTCCAGCCTTGCCTGCGCCTGGCCCGTTAGCATTTAAACCGCTGCCGGGACCTTCGCCGTGGCCGATGCTTGCACCTCCGCCGGATCCGCCGAGGCCCGGCTTGTCTCCGCCAGACGGTGACATGGCCAGTGAACCTTTGCCGCCGCCCGGCATTCCAACCTTGGAGCCAGGTTGGGATGAGATCACGATTCCGGAACCGTCGCTGCTTCCGGCTTCGCTTTTGGGAGGAGCGAGAACTGAGCCGGAATCACCTGGGCCACCGAGGCCGGAACCTTTTCTGCCGGAGCCCGATAAGCCGCCGCCGGAACCGATTGAGGGAGGCGGCGGAACGACGTTGTTGGCCAGCAGTGCGCCGTTGCCCGAGCCGGCGGAATTTGTCGCGCCAGTTGGGGAGCCATGGGTTGTGCCCGAGCCGGCGACCGATGGAGGCGGAGGGATGACGCTTGCTGCGAGGCTTGATGCGCCGAGGCCCGCGGCTCTTCCCGAAGTCGAGTTGATGGAGCCCCCGACCGAAGGTGGAGGTGGAACGACTTTTGCCGCCAGCGATTCGCCCCGCGTTCCGCCGGTCTTGCCGGCTGTTGCGGAGCCAACGGAGGGTGGAGGCGGAACCACGTTGGCCGCGAGCGAGCCACCCGGCCCACCGCTACGAGCGGTTCCTGATGCGCCTGCCGCGGAGGCAGTTGGTGGAGGCGGCACAACATCCTGCGTGCCGAAAAGCTTACCGATGACGGTGCTCACGAACGATCCGTTGCTCGCTGGCGTCGGGGGAGGAGGAACGATGGCTTTCGACGGGTCGGCGCTGCCGCTCTCGAGACGCCGCAGGTCGTGGGCGGAATCGGCCGATGGCGGTGGCGCCACCACGGATGGCGCGGGCAGATTGAGCTTCGCATTGCGCGCAGTGTCGCGTTCCGGCGCCGACACCGGCGGAGGTACAACTGCGACGTTGTTCATCTGCACCCGCGTGGGCGCAACTTCGCCGACGGTAGCTGGAGCGGGCGGAATCACACTCGCACTGAGCGCGGGTGCGGCGCGCGCCCGGTCACCGGAGATGCGCGTGGATGCCGGGGCGATCACGCTGGGAGTGAGGGAAGGTGCGGCGAGCGCACGCTCCCGCGAAACACGGGGAGCCGGGGCGATGATGCTGGGGTCGAGCGCGGGCGCGATCAGCGTGTGCTCGGAGCGGACGCTGGGTGCGGGAGGCACGACCGCCGCATTCAGAGCCGGAGCCGATCGAGACTTGTCGGAAGAGATGCTGGGAGCGGGCGGGACGACAGAGTTAAGGGTGAGCGCGGCGCGGGACTGATCGCGAGTAGTGTTCACAGGCGGGGGAGCGATCACATTGACGGGAAGACTGGGAGCAACCAGAGAAGAGTGAAGGCCTTCCGACGGAGGCGGCCCAGGGTTGGTGGCTTTCAAGGCGAGCAGATTGGCCACGGCGCCCGCTGTGGAAGGAAGTTTGAGGTTGGGAGCGTCGACAACTTTAGGAGCCAGCGAGCCTCCGCGAGCTACATGAATGGTTTGGGTTCGGTGATGCGCCTCGTGACCGCCGGCGTGGCCGGTGGCTCCGGCCTGCGCGCCGCCGAGGTCTTCGGTGCGTGGCAGTTCGTCGCCGGAATAATAAATCACCTCGTAGGGACGCACTTTGGGGGGCGCGTAAGGACGAAGCTTGGCAATCTCCTTCGGGATCACGATCAGGACAAACAAAATAAATGCTTCGAGCAGCAACGCGGCCAGCATGCCCGAGTAGGGGAAAATGCCATGAGGGGCCTCGCCAGCCAGACGCGCGCCGGAACGCGCGAAGGCGGGACGGATGGAGGTGACGAATTCCTGCCATCGTGGGGACCACTCGACCAGGAGCTTGGGCCCGTCGTGCAGACCACGAAGCTCGATCGGGTCTTCGAGTTGGAGGGTATCGGTCACTGAGGGTTTTGTCGCCAGAGGGCTAAAGCCCGGGTCCTTAATTGTTGTTAGCTGGTGCGGCGCGGCTAGAAGCCGCGCCCTTTCAAAGCCAAGTGTCGGAACCGCGGAGTCTAGACATCCTCCTTTATCTTGATCTCAATTCTATCGCCGAGAGCAGTTCCTGTTGAGGCTACCGTATTTTGGGGCAGTTCCAACACCGACGCTGCCTGCAAGCGGACTGGGGCAATCCGCCAGGGCCGCAGAGCGCGCTCGAGGTGCACTACTGTGCCCGCAGGGTCGAGGTATACCACGTCGATGGGGAATCGCATAGCTAGAGTATGAACGCCTCGGCAGGGTTGAATCCAGAGGCCGCAGCCGTTACGGAAGTCATCTTCGGAGGCTCCGAGCAGGCCAACCAAGCGCGACCAGTGGGTTTGGGCCATGGCGAGGCTGGTGGCGAGATAGAGCTGTCGGGTTTGGTTGAAAGCGTGGCCGTGCGGGATTAGTCCCGGCATTGCGACTCCTGATATTTTCTTGTTGGATGCACCCTCGGGTCTATCAGCTCGCAGGTTGTTGTCTCGATGGCTGACGGCCGGCGGGACGCCGGCGCTACAGCGCTATTTCGAAACGAGCGAGTGATAAGCCTGAATGAGTGCCGGTCCAACCGTGACGAAGAGGAACGGAACCAGAATGAAAATCACGAGGGGAGGAACCATTTTAATGGTGGTCTTGGCGGCTTGTTCTTCGGCCCGCTGACGGCGCGCCGTGCGCAGAGAGTCGGAGTGAACCCGCAGAGCTTGAGCCACGCTGGTGCCGAAGCGATCGGTTTGAATGAGCGTGCCCACGAGCGAGCGAATGTCATCAACGCCGGTGCGGTCGACGAGATTCCGCAGGGCTTCGGCACGAGGCTTGCCGGCGCGCATCTCGAGATTGACCAGGTGAAATTCGTCGCTGAGGTCGGGATGGGCGTGATGCAGGTCTTTGCCGACGCGCATGAGGGCCTGGTCGAGCGCCAACCCGGCTTCGACGCAAATCACGGTGAGGTCGAGAGCGTCGGGCAGAGCGATGCGGATGCGCTGCTGGCGGTCTTTGATCATGCGCTTCAGGAAAAAGCGCGGAAGGAAGAAACCGAACGCGGGCACGCAGACCAGCAGGCTCAGACTGGTGAAACCGGAAAAAAGCACGACCCCGGCGAAGCCTAGAAACGCCAGCAGCAGGCGTGCGCCGAGGTAGTAGCTGGAGTGGCGCGATTCGCGAAGCCCGGCCTGGATCAGCCACGCGCGAGTGCGGGAAACGTCAGATGGCGAGAGCGGAATAGCTTTGCTGAGCGGATCGAGCGCCTGTTCAATGCGCTCTTTCATCTTCATCGCAGGCTTTTCGGGAGTCTGCAGCCCCTGTCCGCCGAGGGCGCGCAGGCGGGCTCCCAGCACGGAACTGGGCGTTACCACCGCCGCGCCGAAGGCAAACACCACCAGCACGACGGTGACGAATACGACGATTGCGAGAATCATTGACGGCATGCTTAGCCCGTTATCGCGTAAACCTGGTTTCTCAAACCTGGATCTTAATAATCTTCCGGATCACGAAATAGCCGATCGTTTGCAACGCAATACTCACCACCAGCAGGGTATGGCCGATAGGATCATAGAAAAGCGGGCGAACGAATTCCGGGCTGAAGACCGCGAGAATAGCCACGACAGCCGGAGGCATGGCCATGAGCAAGGCCATGGTGAGGCGGCCCTGCGCGGTGTGAACCCGCACCTGGCGCTGAATCTTGAAACGCTCGCGGATCACGTAAGACAGATTGTCGAGGATTTCGGCGAGGTTGCCGCCGGTTTCGCGTTGCAGCATGACGGCGGTGACGAAGAACTTCACGTCCACCAGAGGAACACGCTCGGTGAGATTCATGAGGGCGTCGCGTACCGGCATGCCGAACTTCTGCTCCTCATAGAGCTTGCGGAACTCGCCGGCCAGCGGCTCGGTGGCTTCGTTGGAAATCATTTCCAGGGCGGTGGTAAAGGCGTGTCCGGCGCGGACTGCCCGGGCTAAAGTGTCGATCGCCTCGGGGAAAAGCTCCTCGATTTTTTCAAAACGCTTCTGGCGGCGGTAGGAGACGGAAGCGTAGGGAATGAATGCGCCGATGATCAGAGCGGCCCAGGTGATGGCGGGATTGCGGCTCCAGACCAGGGCGGCGAATCCGGCGACAGCGCCGCAGACCAGGCAGAGCACGAGAAAGTTTCCGGCACGAAACTTCATGCCCGCCTGCAGCAAGGCTTCCTGCATGGCGGAAATGCGGGCGGAGCGGCGCAGGAGGCTGTCGAGGGCAGGGATCTCGCTGAGTTGCTCGTCGCGCAGCAGGGCCAGTTCCTCGTCCGGTTCGCGTTCCGGCGCTTTCTGCACCGTGGCCAGACGATCTTTGATGAGCCGAGCCTGGGCGCGGCGCTGGTCGACCAGCGACAACCCCGCGAAGGCGGCGAGGGCGACTACGACGAACACCAGGAATGTAATCAACAGCGCGGACATAGGAAGCGACTCGCTAACTTCAATTGCTGATTGTTGATTTTTGATTGTTGATTAGAGAATTCATGCGATCCCGGCTCTTAATCGGCAATCATCCGTCAGCAATCAATAATTTCCTTTCTAAACTTCAGTCTTCGATTCGAACAGTGACGGACGCAGCTTGGTGCCCGCATTGGCCAGGCGTTCGGCAAACTGAGGACGAACTCCGGTGGCGCGGAACGCTCCGCGGACCTTTCCGTTTTCGTCAATGCCGCGGCGGTCGAACACGAAAATGTCCTGCATGGTGATGGATTCGCTGTCCATGCCGGTGACTTCGGAAATCGAGATGACCTTGCGGGTGCCGTCGGACAGGCGGGCAACCTGGACGACGGCGTGAATGGCGGAGGCAATCTGATGGCGCACGGCGCGCTCCGGAATGTTCAGGTTGGCCATCGAAACCATGTTCTCGACACGGGCCAGAGCGTCACGCACCGAGTTGGCATGGACCGTGGTGAGCGAGCCTTCGTGACCGGTGTTCATGGCCTGCAACATGTCGAAAGCTTCTTCGCCGCGGACCTCGCCGACCACGATGCGGTCCGGCCGCATACGCAGGCTGTTAATAACCAGCTGACGCTGGCGGACCGCGCCTTTGCCTTCGATGTTGGGAGCGCGGGTTTCGAGTCGCACCACATGCTCCTGCTTGAGTTGAAGTTCGGCGGCGTCTTCGATGGTGACGATGCGCTCCACATTGGGGATGTAGCCGGAGAGCACGTTGAGCAAAGTCGTTTTACCGGCGCCGGTACCGCCGGAGATCAGCAGGTTCAAGCGCCCCTTCACCATGGTGGAGAGAAGCTCGAGCATGGCTTCGGTGAGGGTGTGGTTCTCGAGCATGTTGCGGGCGGTGACCGGGTCGCGTCCAAAGCGGCGGATGGAAAGGCAAGCGCCGTCGAGCGCGAGGGGAGGAATGATGGCGTTCACACGGGAGCCATCGGCCAGGCGGGCGTCAACCATGGGAGAAGATTCATCGACCCGGCGACCCACGCGGGAAACGATGCGCTCGATGATTTGCATGAGGTGCTGATTGTCTTTGAAGGACAATCCGGTTAGTTCGAGCTTGCCGGCGCGCTCGATGTAAACCTTGTCGAAACGGTTGACGAGAATGTCGGAGATAGTGTGGTCCTTGAGCAGGGGCTCGAGCGGACCGAGGCCGAAGATTTCATCGAGAATCTCGCGCGACAGCCGCTCACGTTCGGCGAAGCTGAGGGGAACGACCTCGCTGTTTACCGAGTTGCGGATGAGTACGAGAACTTCTTCGCGGGCGGTATCGCCGGTAGCGCGGCCGAGTTTTTCGAGGTCGAGGCGGTCGAGGATCTTGCGATGCAGATCCGCCTTTACCTGCTGGTACTCGCCGTGCTCGAAGGTTTGCAGATTGGCCATAACGTCTATATCGTCTATCGTCCCAAAACCTAGCCGTCTTAAGTCTATGCCGTCTTGTACCTACACTGTCTTAAACCTACACCGTCTTAAACCTATACCGTTTTAAACAAGGACCAGGCAGTGCGTTTCACGTCAACGTCGTCGCGGGTCAGTTCCTGGGCCAGCCCGGAAAAGCAACGGGCAATTTCGGTGTGGCTCTGCTCCATCACGGGTGAGCCGCGGTCAATGGCCGAGGAAATTGCGAAATATTGATTGGGGACGCGCCACAGCAATTTGACGCCGGCCGCGTTTTCCGCATCCGCCTCGCTGAAGCCGGGGACTTTGCGAAAACGATTGAGCACCAGCCGCAGGCGTTCGCGGTTGCCGGTTTCTCCGAGGTACTGCTGGACGCGGGCGGCGCTCCACAGCGAGGCTACGTCGGTGCAGGCGACGAGCAGGACGCACTCCGACAAATTGGCGACCAGACGGCTGGCGGCGTCGAGGCGCGAAGAATTATCTACAACCACGTAGCGATAATGCGTGACCAGCATGTCGAACAACCGGACAAACTCCGCGGTCGAGGGTTCAATGGCGGCGGGGACATTGGTTCCCGCCAGCAACTGCAGACCTCCGCTGTGCCGGGTCATGAAGCTTTCGAGCAGGGAACTATCCATGCGGTGCAGATTGCGGGTGGCGTCGGCCAGGGTGAACAGAGGTTTGAGATTCAGATGTAACGAGCTGTGTCCGAGGGGCGCGAGGTCGACCAGAGCCGTGTGGCCATGGGCGGCCTGCAGAGCGAGGGCGAGGTTCACGGCTACGGTGGTCGCGCCGCTGCCGCCTTTGGCATTGACCACCGAAAACACCTTGCCGCGCGGACCTTCCTTCTTCACCTTGCGTTGGGCCGTAGTCAGGCGAACGAAGGCTTCGAGAAGATCGGTAGTGGTAGTGGGGCGCTCGATGAACTCGCGGGCCCCGGCGCGCATCGCACTCACGATGACCTGTGGCTGATTGAGACTGCCGATGGCGAACACGGCCGAGTCGGGCAGTTCCTGGCGCAGAAGTTCGACGGCGCGCATGGCTGTCGCAGGATTGTCGGCAGGAATGTCGACCAGAACAACGTCAGGGCTGGCGGCCTGAACCCGCCGTGTGACCGGATCCGAGGCAGCGAGCGGGAAACTGGCACAGGTATGAACCGTGCGGGCTACGCTGGTGCCATCCACCAACACCTGCAGCACGGTGCGCTGCTCGTTATCCGTGGCCACGATGACGACTGAAAGCTCGGCCATAACCTATGACTTCTCCACTCCTCGAAAACCAGTTGCCAGTATCCAGTATCCAGTTGCCGGTAAGATCGTCTGATCGTCGCGTCGCCCCATGCGGTCTACTTTCCCGACGGCTTCTTTCCATCGAACTTGTCGTTGTTCATGAAAGGCTGGGGATTCTTTGGAGTCGCCGGCGATTCGGTACTGGGCGAAATCCGATGCACGGTGCAGAGGACCATGAGTTCGGAATTGCTCTTCTGGAGGCTCTTGCTCTTGAAAAAATTTCCGAGGATCGGAATGTCGCCCAGGCCAGGAACCTTGTTCCAAATGTCGGTGACACGATTATCAATCAAACCGGCGATCACGAAGCTTTGTCCATCGCGCAACTCGAATTCGGTCTCCGCCTTTCGCGTGCTTAAGGCGGGGACAGTGAAACCAGAAATGGTCAGAGCATCGGCAAAATCGAGAGTGCTGACCTCGGGCGCGACGGTGAGGTGAATATTGCCGTTGGGCATGATCACCGGGGTGAACTCGAGCCGCACGCCAAACTCCTTGAAAGAGATGGTGACGGCGGTGAATCCCTGTCCAGGTTGCACGATGGGGAAGGGAAATTGACCTCCGGCGAGGAAACTAGCTTTCTTGCCGTTGACGGCAATCAGATTGGGCTCGGCCAGGATCTGGAGAAGGTTCTTAGTCTGGAGCGCCTCGATCACAGTGCCCAGGTGAATATTGGGCTGAAACAAGAACAGATTAAGAACGTTGCTAAGGGTTTGAGTGGCCGTAAGCGGAGGACTTTGTCCCTGGGTCTGGGTGATGGTTGGCGCAGTGAAGCCCCCGTACTGGCCGGTAGTTGTGGTTCCAAACAGATTGCCAGCGCCGGTGGAGAAAATGTTGAAGCCCATCTGGGTGAGGGCGGTGCGGTCGACCTCAGCGAACTTCACTTCAAGCAAGACTTCCTGGGCACCCACGGGACCGAAGGTGAGCACGTTGATTATGTTTTTTGAATAGGCAGAAGCGAGTTCCCCGGCGCGCTTGGCGACATCCTCGGTGGTAACGTGGCCGGAGAGCACGATGGCGGCGCGCGAAGGGGTGACGGAAATCTGTTCGTCGGGGAAGACGCGATGTTCTTCTTCGGCGCAGGCGCTGACATCAACATCCACGCGGAGATCGAAGCTGCGCGAGCGTTCGTTTCTGTCCCAGATGATAAGGGAGACTTCGCCGGGGGCGCGCCCGTGCACCAGGATCTGTGTGGAAGTAAGTACGGTCGGATCGGCGATGGTTGAGTCGGTCACCGAAATACGCGCGATGGGCTCGGTGGTATTGATGAGCAGGGACTTGCCAACCATGACCCGCAGGGGAGCCGAACCCTGCGGCTGAGCCGACTGCGGCGGAAGCGTCGTCTGGGCGGCGGCCGGCGGAGTTGGTTCCTGAGGCGCCTGAGCCGCGGGGTCCTGAGATGCGGGATTAAGAGACACGGCCTCGGCCAGCCCGAAGACGGGGAGCAGGAACGACATTGCGGCAGCTGCGAAAAGTGTCGTGCGAACCTTCATCGTTTGATTCCTCTCCACATGAGGAAACCTGCTACGCAGCCCGGCGAACACGCAGGCCGAACTGCTCTCCGACTACTTGGGGTCTTCGCCGCCTTCTTGCGGTAGCGTGACCTCGGTCTTCTTGTCACCTTTAATAACCTCGATACTGAGGACCGAAGGAGAGGTAGGCGGTGGCTCAGTTTTCTGTTTTACAGGACGAATCGTTATTCGCGGCCGAGCCGCAACCGGCGTGCCGCCCATATACAGACCCTTGGCATTCGCGGCCTCGACCGGGTCCTGGTGGGTGTCGAGCGGATTACGCAAAACGAGTTGGATCTTGCCTTCGGAACTGGCCAGGGTCAGGCGTTCGGCGTCCTCGGGAGAAGCGAGCAGCGTGATCACCGGAGTGGACTGAGCTTCTCCGGCGGCATTTCGTTCCAGGCGCTGGCCGGATGCAATGACGGCAACATTCTGCAAGACTGTGGTGGTTTGGGATTCGGAACTGCCCCCGGGGGTTCCGGTAAGAAGCACGTCGACCCGGGTTCCGGGACCGACGAAACCAGCCACTGAGACCACTTCATTCACCCGCACCGAGACGGCGCGCATGCCCGGCGGAATCAGCGCGGGCAACCCCGCTCCGGCGTTTTCCGGAGCCAGCTTGCTGGGCAGAACGAATTCCCCTTTGGATATGGGAATGATGACGCCGCGGCCCATCACCTGAGACCTCTTGGTGTAGGCTCCGGGCGGCAGCCCAGAGGCGGGGAATCTGGCGATCCGCACGTCATGTTCTTCGACCCGGGATCCCACCTGAATGTCGTCGGCGGCTACGATAACGTCTGCGCCGGCTTCGACGGTTGCCGGCCTGCCTTGCAGGTTCTTGTAGACGAAGAGGCTCACAAAGGCTCCCAGAGCCAAGGCCACAATGCCGATCATCAACAAACGAGTGCGGTTCATAATGCTCTGTCAGGACAAGCAGAAGCACGATCCACGCCGTTTCCGCGGAGGACTGCCTCTTACGCTGCGCCTGTTGCCGATCCCTTACTGAATCGAACTGGCGACGTTGGAGAAAACATTGTTTGCGTTAGAGCCGATCAACCGAATGGTGCCAACGACGATTACAAGGATCACGGCAAGCATCACGGCGTATTCTGCAATATCTTGTCCTTCTTCGTCGCGCCACAATCTCCAAAGACGATCCATAGTTTCCGGCCTCCTTAGAAATCTCAAGGTTCTTCAACCAGCATTCAAAGCAGAGAAAGGGCACAGGGCCTCAGGGACTTTCGTCCCATTAGCGCGCGCTTCTCTGCGGGGAGATTTAATCACCCACATCATAACCTGCAAAATGCTCTAAAAGGTGTACTTTCTTGCATACCGATGGTAACTGCTCCGCTGCCCTGGCATCGAGCGCTAACCGACTCTGGTTCTGCGGATTTGGCCTGGCGACGGAGGGTTTCGCCGAAGCGGGGTCTCTGCGGGGCGCATTGGGAAGCGTGGTCAGGATGATGGCGTGCGAGTCTTCGTAGGCGACGGTCCAATCCGGAGAACTCCTCAAACCAGTCGCCAGCGGGGAATCGGGAGGGACAATTACGGTGTCGATAGCCCAGCGCTGGAAGGGTTGCTGCCATGCGCCTTTGAACTGATAGGTTTCGGCGAACTGATCAAACAGTTGTTGTCCATAGAGATCGGCGCGGCCGTCGATGAAGACGGGCGTGGAGGGGTAAAGCTTCCAGATGAGGTAGCCGCCCCAGTCGTAGTGGTTGAAGATGCGACCGGAGGGTGGATGAGTCTGCAAAAAAGTAATTGCTCGGGCGGGGAATCGCTCGGTCTCGATGTGCGGCTGGTGCTGGATGACCTGGGCGGCGTGGACTCCGGCAAAGGCCGCCATTGCCAGCAGGATCAGGCCGTTGAGCAAGGCCGGGACCGGAGCCCGCGTGGGCTGTCCGTCACTTCGTGGCCAGCTCCCAAGCCGCGTGGCGACCAGCGGGACAGCGATTAGGACGAACAGCGGTATCAGCCGGATTGAGACGAGCGCGGCGTACAAACTGACGAGCAAGAGAAGCAAGTCGCGCAGTCGCAGCTCGAGACGGGACCAACTGAGGGCCGCAAACGCAGCCAGCACAACGAGCAGGAAAGGCCAGTACTCTGGATGGTGAAAGTTGGGCGAGGCCCATTCGGCGATGTACTTTTGCATGGCGTGGGAGCGGAGGGTCTCGAAGGGGTAGGAGAACATCCGCAGGCCGTTGGGATTCAGCGGCACGATCAGAACATCGAGTAAGAAGATCAGCGCCGCGATTCGCAGACCGGACGGGCGTTGCCGCGAGCGGCCGAGCGCGCGTTCGATCCATTCTCCTGCGAGGTACAAGGCTGAAAGAGCCAAGCCGACGGCGAATCCAGCGTGCAGGTTCACCCACAGAAGAGTGAGCGGGAGAGTCCACCAAAGAAGCTTAGGATTGCGCTCGGACCGGTCGAGAATCAGGAGCCACAAGCTGGTCAGTAAAAGAGATACAACCTGTGGGCGCACACCCCATAGGGGTACGGTGGCCCAGGCTGCGACGAGCGTGGCCACGCCCGCGACGTAGGCCGCTGGCCCGCAGCGCAGATACAACAAGAAGAATGCCACAGTCAGGACTCCAGCAAAGATCAGGATCAACCCGCCCCAACCTGTGGTCCGCTGAAGCTCGTAGAGGAGAAGCTCGCTGAGCCATTCATGAGCCACCCAGGGCTGTCCCGCGCGAGTGTAGGAAAAAGGATCAGTGTGAGGAACGGTTCTGGTCTCAACGATGTACTGCCCGGTCTTAAGGTGCCACCAGAGGTCAGGGTCGGTGACATTGCGCGCGGCCATGGCGAACAGTCCGAGGAACAGCGCCGCCAGGAAGACGTTTCTCGTCCGCAGAAGTTTCTTCACGGTGGCATGGATCATACCGCGCCTGGGGCGAAGATATAATCCCGAACTTAAGGAAGAAGACCGGGGACTAAGTGAGACGAAACAGACTCAAGACGTGGATCGCTGTGCTGATCGCGGGCATGCTATGCATTCACGGCGTGCTCTTCTGGAAGGCGAGAGTCTTGGTGCAGCAGGGCTACCCGGACTTTACGATTTTCTATACGGCTGGAAAGATGTTGCGCGAGGGGTTGGGGCACAATCTGTACGACGGCGCTTTGCAGTATGAAGTGCAGCAGACTTTTGCTGCGGGAGTGCGAATCCGGAAAGGGCCGCTGCCTTACAATCATCCGCCGTTTGAGGCTTTGATCTTTGAGCCGCTGGCCTCACTCGATTACCCCACGGCGTATCTGGCGTGGAGCGCGATCAATCTCGCGATTTTGGGATTGCTGCCATTTCTGCTACGACGATATATTCCGGTGGTGGCGGAATACCCTGCTTTTGTGTGGCTGCTGGTCCTGCTGGGTTTTTTCCCCGTGCTGGTTGCGCTGCTGCAGGGGCAGGATGTGATCTTGCTGCTTCTGCTGAATGCCCTGGCATTCGCGGCCTTGAAGAGAAATGCGGATACGCTCGCCGGATGCTGGCTCGGCCTTAGTGTGTTCAAGTTCCAGCTCATCCTTCCGTTGGTTCTGATTCTTCTGTGCTGGAAACGCGGCAGGGCGGTTCAGAGTTTCGTGGTCACTGCGGCTGTGCTTGCCGCAATCTCGGTTGCGATTACCGGGTGGGCGGGGGCGCTGCGATATCCCTGGTATGTTTTGCATTTCGAAAAATTCATGGAACGGGGCGGAATCGCGGTGGACATGCCGAACCTGCGCGGATTGCTCGAGGGTTGGTCTTTCAGCGGGTTCCGGGGCGCGCACGTGATTACCATTGCACTTTCCATTGGTCTGCTTGGCTGGGTCAGCGTGAAAGGCCGGAGGCGGACGCATTCAAGCCAGCGGTTCGACACGCAGTTCGACCCGGAGTTCGATCTGCAGTTTTCCGTGGCGATGGTGGCGGCAGTGCTGGCCAGCTATCATGCATTTCCCTACGACCTGAGCCTGCTTGTGATTCCGGTGCTTCTGATGGTTAACTACGCGATCGAAACGGCTTCGCTTCGGCGTTATAGAAACTGCGCTCTCATGCTGCCTGTCGGATTGCTCTTCCTCAGTCCGGTTTACATGCTGCTGTGGATCCGGCTGGATCACTTCAATCTGTTTGCGACCGTGTTGCTGCTGTGGACGTGGGGGATTGCGCGGGAGCTTTCATCCCGCTTCGACTCGCCGGAGACGCAACGACCTTGACGAGGCGGGCTCAGATCGGATCGGCGCTTGCTCTCGTCGCCGCGGCGAGCATGTGGTTTTATGTGGATCGAATCCTGGTGGGCTTTCAGGTTGCGGATGCGGCGGCGCGTGATCGTCCGCGCGGCAATCTTTCCGATCTGTATCCGCGCTGGCTGGGGGCACGGGAACTGCTGCTTCACCACCGCAATCCTTATAGCGATGACATCACGATCGAAATTCAAAAAGGATATTACGGACGCGCGCTCGATCCCGCCCGGCCGAACGATCCCAAAGACCAGCAGGGGTTCGCTTATCCCGTCTATGTGGTGTTCCTGCTGGCGCCGTTTGTCAGATTTCCATTTCACGCAGTGCAGTTTGTCTTTTATTGGGCGCTGATCGCGCTGACCGCAGCGAGTGTCTGGCTGTGGTTGCGCGTGCTGCGATGGCGGCTGCCGGTGCTTGCGACGGCCAGTTGCATCGCGCTCACGCTGGGAAGCTTTGCCGCGGTGCAGGGATTGAAGCTGCAGCAGTTGAGCCTGCTGGTGGCCGCGCTTCTGGCCGGAGCGGCGGCTTGCGTGGCTGGAGGTTTCCTGTTTTGCGGCGGAGTCCTGCTGGCGGCGGCAACCATCAAGCCTCAGCTGGCGTGGCCTTTGGTGGCTTGGCTAATCGTGTGGACATTGAGTGACTGGAGAAACCGGAGACACTTTCTGTTTGGCTTTGGCCTGGCGATGGCGATGCTGCTCGGCGGCGCAGAAATTATTCTACCGGGTTGGTGGCGTCTGTTTGCCTATGCCCTGGGGCAATATCACCGCTACACTCAAAACCAGTCGGTGCTGCTGGTGCCGTGGGAGTATTCGGGAATCTTTATCGCCGCTGCGGTGGTCGTTTGCGGATTTCTTCTTTGGAAGCTGCGCGCGGAGCACTCCGGTACGCAAAACTTCGGTCTGGCTATCTCTCTCGTGCTGGCCTTGACGGTGCTCGTGGTGCCCATGTACGCGCCTTATAACCAGGTGCTGCTTCTGCCGGCGATTCTTGCGCTGGTGCGGGACCGCGCATTTTTCAGTTCGCGGTCGCGCGGAGTCCGCTTCCTGTATCTGGCGTCGGCTTTTGCTTTGGCGTGGCAGTGGATCGCGAGTCTGAGTTTGAGCTGCGCCTATCTGCTGGGATGGCGGGCGTGGGCAATCAGTGCCTGGAAAGTGCCTTTCTTTGCGACGTTCAGTGTGCCGGTCTTCGTTTTCGCAGCCATCCTTCTGGCTGTGCAGGGTGCGCAGCGACGGGTGAGAGTCCGAGAGAGCTCCGGTTAATTGACCGCACGAGCTTCTTCTCGCCTCGAGAGAAACGCGACGCTCAAGAATAAAGCCAGCAAGGGAAGACTTACGAGCGCATAGAGCCCAGCGCTCAGCGCCCACAGATGAAGCGGGGGCAGGAAAAAGATCGCAAGCAAGCCCATGGTCAGCCAGTTCGCCGGGGTCCGAGTGCCTGCTGTTCGGGGAGACGCGCTGTGCAGGAGCAAGGCAACGGGCAACAGCGCAAGGCTCAGGTCGTGCGGGTTAAGGTGATAGCTGACCAGCAGCGCGAACGTCACGGTGTTGGCGAAGGCCAGATCGAAGTCGTCTTTGCTATTGCGATCCAGGTTATTGCGATCCCGCTCATTGCGATCCCGTCCCGTCTTCTTCCATTGCAACAGCGTCATGATAAGCGCGGCTGCATACAGGATCGACAAACTCAGGAGGGCTCCCGAGGATTGGTCGCTGTGAAAGAAGAAATAGATCAGTCCCCGGAAATTTGCCATGACCTGGGGAACGACTCCGGCGTATGGCTGGGCTTTCAGATGGAGAAGAAACCTTGGATAGATGAGGAAGACAGACCATCCGGAGATGGCGGCCGACAGCCCGGCGAGTACCAGCGCAACCAGGCTAAAGCCTTGCACAAGCCCGGTTCGGACCTTTTTGTTTTGGGTCACGAGCAGCACCAGAACTAACGGCAGCGCCAGTTGAAACTTGAAAAGTCCGAGGCCCAGCCAGCAACCGGCGGCGAAGCCGCGGCTGCTCCGGAGAGCTACAAAGGCCAAAATCAGCAACCACAGAAAGAGCAGAGAGTCCTGACCCTGCAGAAAACAGAGCAACGTGGGAACGAAGGTGAGCGAAAACACCAGCGATAAGCGCCAGTCCCAGAGCTGGATTTCTCTAGCCAGGCGGCGCACTCCAAACCCTAGAAATGTCAGGTTCAGCAAAGACCACAGCAGATAGGCATACCGCAAGGGCAGCCACGCCACCGCGAGATAAAGTACGGCTTCAACCGGCGGATGAATGTAGAGTGTGCCGACCCTTCCGGAGTAGCGAGCCTGATATTGGCGCTGGAGGTCGGCATCGTAGAGTTGGTGTCCGTGGCCGGCGGCCAGCATGCGGGCAGCGCAGTAAAAATCCGGGAAATCGGTGCCCTGCAGGAACGCCGGGGAGCGGGTCACGGCGAAAGCCGCGAGCGCGGACACAAAGACACCAATAATGAGGGTTTTGAGGGCTGCGGTGAGAGCAGGCTGGCGACTTGAGTCCCGGGAGAACACGCCGCCGCAGTCTATCGAACCCGCCGCGGGAAGCGCTACCGGCAGTCTCGACGAAAGCGCTTCTGGCGGGGCATAATTCCTCTGCATGATTCTTATTTGGGCCATTTCCGTGTAGTCTTGGGCGGGGGGCGGTGCCACATCCCATGGTCTTAAACGCGATAGGCCGACCACAGTCATCGGCTTCGGGAGTGTTTCCCGGGCTGGTGCTGGTGCAGGGCAATGAGCAGAAGAACATCGTGCTCAACCGCACCCCTTTCAGCGTGGGGCGCAAAATCGATAAAGATCTGGTCATCGCCGATCCGCGGGTGTCGCGGGATCACGCGCTCATCGTGCTGGAAGATGACGGATTCTTTCTGGTCGACCAGGGCAGCAAACACGGGACATTCGTCAACGGGGAACGGATTCAGCGGCAGAAGCTTGAACGCAACGACCGCCTGGAATTTGGGGCGCGCGATTCTGCCTACGCCATTTTCAATCCGGCACACGGGACTTCGAACACGGCGCGCGAGTTCCTGAGCCAGATCTCCGAGATTCAGATCTCGCAGGAGGCTAACGACCTCGAGAAGCTGACTCTCTTCCTCGAAGCCGCGCGCAAGTTGAACACCGCCGGCGTGCTCGACGAAATCCTCATGACCATGCTGGAGGTGACGCTGCGGCTGACGCGCGCCGAGCGCGGTTACGTCTTTCTGAAAGATGACGACGGCAGCCTGCGGCTGGCCGCGGGACGCAACAACAAGGGCGAGCCCCTGCTCGACGACAAGACCATTTCGCATTCCGCGCTGGAAGAATCGTTGCGTTCCAATTCCGAGTTCCTGCTCACTGATACCGGCAGTTCGCCGGAGCTTGCCGGCAGGCAGAGCATTGTCGCCTATGACTTGCGTACCGTGATTTGCATTCCGCTGCGCAAGCGCCAGGTGCAGGCCAAAGTACGCGAACAAATGACGATGGTGCCGGGCGCGCCCTCTGCTGAAGTGACGGGAGTTCTGTACGTCGACTCGCGCTTCGCTTCGCGTGAATTCTCCGGCGTGGGCCACGACATTCTGCGGGCGATCGCGACGGAAGCGGCGTCTTTGATCGAGAACGCCCGCCTGGTGCAGGCCGAGGAGGAGTCGCGGCGCTACCAGCAGGAACTGACGATTGCCGCCAGCATCCAGCAGCGGCTGATGCAGGTGAAAATTCCCGACGTGCCGTTTGCCAAACTGCGCGGAAAGAACCTGTCTTGCAAAGAAATTGGGGGAGACTTCTTCGATGCCGTTCATACCAAGGAGGGCCTGGCGGTAGTGCTCGCCGACGTCAGCGGCAAGGGAGTCTCGGCGGCGCTGCTGGCTTCCACTTTGCAGGGGATGATCTATTCGCATTTGAGTTCAGGCATGCCTTTGCTCGACGTAGTCTCTGCGGTGAACCATTTCTTCAGCGAGAAACTGGTCGGAGAAAAGTATGCCACCGTGCTGCTGGTTCTGCTGCGCCGGGACGGCGATCTGGAGTATGTGAATTGCGGGCACGTGCAGCCGTTGCTGGTTTGCGCTGGAGAAGTGATGCGTCCGCCGCACGGCAACGTGCCGGTCGGGTTGCTGCCTGATGCCACGTTTGAGAGCGCCCGCTGCCAGCTCAAATCGGGGGACCGCTTTATCCTGGTGACCGATGGTGTAACCGAGGCGGAAAATGCGATGGGCGATTTCTTCGAGGACTCGCGGCTGGAAGAGACTGCGGCCAAAAATCCCACACTGGAAGGCATCTTTTCCGCAGTCTCGCAGTTCTGCGCTGGAAATCCCCTCAGTGACGATTGCACCGTGGTGGAACTGATTTACTCGCACGCCGGCCCGGTGTCGTCGGTTTAGACCACCAGGACTGTGTAGTCGGTGCCCTCCCAGCGATTCTCCTGTGTCCAAAGAAATGTGAAGACGATTTGGCTTCCCGCGGGCAGCGAAGCCGTCGGCAGGTCGAGGATGTGGAGGCCCATGCCGGTGTCTCGGGTGTTTGTGTCATGCGCACTCTTCCAGCCGTCAATGCTCCAGCGCACCAGCGCGGGATCGAGCAACTTGATGCGCAGCATCTTGTGCCGCGGAATCGACCGCGGCTTGTTGTTAATCCTCCATCCAGAAACTTGCCGCGTCGGCTTTTCAACCTGGTAGCGTTGCACAGTCTGCGGGGCCTGGTCGAAAATCTTTCCGTCGTGCAGGGAGCGGCGCAACTTGATGTATTCGGAGTGAGCCCAGACCAGCGGACACGCGGAGCCGGTGGGCTTGCCGCGGAATAGTTCGAGGTTGGCAATATCATCGGCATCCCAGACTTGCTCGGGCAGCAGCCGGCTCTGGCCGATGGGGCAGTTCTCCATCATGGTCAGCAACGACTCGGCTGCGCTGGCGCGGCCCGCGGCCAGTTCGTAGTGGGCGCGCTCGCCGGCCAGCAGAGGCCAGGGGCGTCCAATGCCGGTGCCGTTGAACGGCGAACCGTCCTGGTGCTCGCCGTAGCCGTCGCCGTTATAGCGGTACCAGCAAGGGCCTTGCGGCAGTTGCACGCGCAGCAGAGCGTCGATGACTTTGATGGTATTGAGGATGCGCGGATCATCGGGCGCGCGCAATCCGAAGCGCACCAGCGCCAGCGCATCCGGACTGATGATCTGACATGCGCGTTCCGGATTTTCCTCCGGCGGGCGATTCTTGATCGGCACGAAGCCCTGCGTCGGTGAGGCTGCACCATCGCTGTCTGGCGGAGCGATGCGCACGTAGTAACCTTCCACGCCGACTTGCCGGGCGAGATCGCCGCCGGTCGCATAGATCCAGCGCTCGATGTTGTCGTTCCAGGCATCGGCAGTGTCACGAAGGATGGGAGCGGCATCGGAGTGACCGGTTAATTCGGCAATGTCTGCCGCGGCTAACAGCGCGGAGATTTCCGCCGCAAGGGTGAAGGGAGAGTAGCCTGCGTCTTCTTCCCAGCGATCCTGCTGCGTAACCGGACCGTTGCGCAGGATAAAACTCGCAGCTTTGCGCACCATGGGCCACCAGCGCTCGAGTGGATCCATCCCGGGCGCGTTTTGGCGGCGCAGCAGATCCAGCAGCAGGATGGGAAAGGCGGTTTCGTCCATCTGCACGCCGCTCCAGTAAGAGCGCCCGTCGAGCCAGAGATTCTGCGCCCAGTAGCCGGCCGCCTCCTGGGTGGATTCGAGGTAGCGCAGCACTCTGACGGCCTCGGTAGCGGCGCCGGCCGCCAGTAATGCTCCCGCAGTCTCCACCAGGTCGCGCGGCCACACCAGGTGATACCCGCCGAGGTCTTCGTCGCCTTTGGAAAAGCCCCACGGAATCGAGAGGCTGGCGATGATGCCGCCCAGAAAATCCTTCGATTCGTGCGTGCGCAAGACTGCAGTCGAGGCGCGATACAGATCCTTCTGGCGCTTCGGTTCATCGAGCCGGAGCAGGCCATTCTGCCAGGTTCCCCACTCGGCCACATAGACCTCACGGACCTTCGCGTAGTCTTCCAACAGGCTGGAGCGCACGTGCTGTCCGGCTTCACTCCAGATTCCGCCGAAGCCCAGGGCCAGCACGAACTCTCCGGCGCAGGCCGCAAGGTCGATCTCTCCGGTGCAGGCGAGGTTGCCATTCTCCGCGCGCTCGTATTCCGCCTCCATCTGGAAATGGGTGGAAAGATCCTGCCATCCGTCGGAAACACCCACGAATCCGACTGACATTTTTTTCCAGGGGACGGAGCAGCCCAGCGCCAGCGCGGTTCCGTCACGCTCCGCGAAGAACATGGGCACACCTTTGTAATCGCCCACCCAGCCGGTATTGTGGTAACCGCAGTTGGCCAGGTGCGGCGAGAGCAACGCATAAAGGTGATAGTCGGCGAGCTGTCCCTGCAAGGGTTCGAAGCGCATCTTCTGCAGCACCACGTTGCGGAGCGGAACAGTTAAGACTTCTTTGTGAATGCGATAGCGGCCGCTGCCATCAGTGTTGGTGAGTTCATACGCCGGGATGCCAGGCTCGAACGGCTTGCTCTCGAAAGTGCAGTGTCGCTTCTCCTCGGAGAAGAAATCGCGGCCGTTGGTAACGATGAGGCCGAGATCGCGGGTGCACGCTTGGTCTACTCGTGGAAAGTACACTTCGTTTAGAATGCCGTGGCTCAGCGTGAACCAGACTTTGCTGTGCGGGTCCAGCGCCGTGCCGACGGCGGTTTTGGCGCTCGAGGTCCAGCGGGGTGCAATGCCCGGCCAGCCGGGTGCGTAGCGGATAGAATCGCTCATGAAATTTTCGTACCGGGACCCTCCGCCGGAGTGTCACCCAATTGCAGAACTGGGGCGCTCCAGGGGCGAAGTTCAGATTGTAGAGGAGATTGCACGCTTGCAGGCTTCAGTGACCTCGACGCCTTAAATGCCCGGCCGTTCATCAGAAATTCATCCGTTTGTAACCATGCTGTAATATTGCGCCGATAGAACCGAGAATATTCATCTTCAGGAGGATTCATCGAGCCATGCGCAGACTCACCCTGCTTCTGTTGTGCGCTTTTGTAGCCTTGCCCGCAGCCGGGCAGACCACGCTGAACGGAGCGGGCGCGACGTTCCCCAACCCAATTTACTCGAAGTGGTTCAGCGAATACCACAAGCTGCATCCCAATATTGAGGTCAACTACCAATCCATCGGCAGCGGCGGCGGTATCCGCCAAGTGACGGAAGGAACGGTGGATTTTGGCGCCAGCGATATGCCCATGACCGATGGGCAGCTCGCGGAGGCTCAAACCAAGTTGAAAACGAACGTTCTTAATATCCCAACTGTATTGGGTGCGGTCGTCCCGGCTTACAACATTCCGGGAGTGAGCGGGGAAGTGAAGTTTACCCCTGACGCCCTGGCGGGAATCTTTCTGGGCAAGATTACGAAGTGGAATGACAAAGCCATCACCAGTGTAAACGCCGGGGTCAATCTCCCTGACAAGGACATCATCGTGGTTCATCGCTCCGACGGCAGCGGTACTACCTTCATTTGGACCGACTATCTCTCGAAGGTCAGCGCCGAGTGGAAGAGCGAAGTGGGCAGCAACACGTCAGTTAAGTGGCCGGTCGGACTCGGCGGAAAAGGAAACGAAGGGGTCGCCGGACTGATCCGGCAGATGCAGGGAGGCATCGGCTATGTCGAGCTGATCTATGCCCTGCAGAACAATATTCCGTACGGCAGCGTTCGCAACGCGGCGGGTACTTTCCTGAAGGCGTCGCTCGAAGGAGTGACTGCGGCCGCCGCCTCCGCGCCCAGAATGCCTGCGGATTTCCGCGTCTCCATCACCGACGCACCCGGCAAGGACGCTTATCCTATTTCCAGTTTCACCTGGCTGCTGATTCCCCAGCAGTCAAAAGATGCCGCGAAAGGTAAAATCCTGGCCGATTTTCTGAACTGGATGGCGACTGATGGGCAGAAGATGACCTCTGCTCTGTCTTACGCTCCGTTGCCAGAAAGCGTTGTCCAAAAAGAGAAAGAGGCAATCAAGCAGGTCAAGTAAGACAGGTCAGGGAGGAGAAACCAGGACGCGCCACGTTCACTCGGTCTGGCGCTTTACGATCTTCCCCATCGCATGGGACGGCCAGGACAGCCGTTTCCTCTGTGCCGGGGTTTTTCCTGCAGAATGTACGGCACGACCTCGTCACACATTTCCCTCGGTTGGCCTTTCTGCGTCCTGCAGGCGGATGTTTTATACTAGATCGTCGTAAAGCGGTTCCCCGTCGGCGATAAAAGACCGCAAAAATGAACGCGTAGCAACCCAGCACATGGCTCGTCTTTCTTTGGAAAATCCTGCGTATTATCTCAACCGCGATACCTCCTGGCTCGCGTTTAACGGGCGTGTGCTCGAAGAAGCCGAGGATGAAGGCAATCCGCTTCTGGAGCGGCTGAAGTTCCTGGCCATCTCCGCCAGCAATCTGGATGAGTTCTTCGAGATTCGTGTGGCCGCCATGGTGCAGCAGATTGAGGACGGCTATAACGAGGCCGGTCCCGATGGCTTAACGCTCACCGAGAAGCGCGAGATTCTAGCGCGTCAAAGTCACAAGTTCGTCGACGACCAGTACGAATGCTGGAACGCGCTGCGCCCCGCGCTGGCCGAGCACGGAATTCGCTTGCTGAGCCTGCACGAACTGGACGCGGAGGCCCGGCGGTTCGTCGACCAGTACTGCGAAAAAGAACTGGATCCTCTGCTCACGCCGGTGACCGTCGATCCCACCCATCCCTTTCCCCGGGTCATCAACAAGGCGCTGTGCCTGGGATTTCTTTTGCGGCGGCGTCGACGCTCCGCGCTTACCTACACCGGCGTGGTTTCGGTTCCCCGCGCGTTGCCCCGTCTGGTTCGCCTGCCTTCGGATACCACGACTGACTTCATTTTTCTTGCTGATCTGGTCGCGCACCACGCCCAGAACATGTACCACGGCTATGACATCGTTTCTTCAGCGCCATTCCGGGTCACGCGCAACAGCAATCTTTATCTGCAGGAAGAAGAAGCGCGCAACCTTCTCGAATCCGTGCGGGCGGAGTTGCACAACCGGCGCAAAGGCGACGCGGTTCGCATGGAAATCGAAGCCGACGCCGATCCTGAAATTATCGACCGCCTCCGCACCGTGTTCGAACTCGATCCCTGGCAGGTTTTTCCGGTGAACGGCCCGGTCAATCTTTCGCGGCTGTTTAACGTCTACGAGCAGACGCAGCGTCCGGATCTGAAGTACCGCAGCTTCGCCCCACGCGAATTGAGGCTTACAGCCAAGTCGCAGAATCTTTTCGAGGAACTTCGGCGGCACGACGTTTTGCTGCATCATCCTTATGATTCCTACGATGCGGTGGTGTCGTTCATCGAGTCAGCGGCAGAGGATGAGCACGTACTTTCCATCAAGCAGACGCTCTACCGCACCAGCGAACACTCTTTGATCGTTCCGTCGCTCATGGATGCGGCGTCCCGCAAGGAAGTAACCGCGGTGGTCGAGTTGAAGGCGCGCTTCGACGAAGCCCACAATATTCGCTGGGCGCGCGAGATGGAAGACGCCGGAGTACAGGTATTTCACGGGCTGGTTGGCCTGAAGACGCATTGCAAGCTTTCACTGCTGGTGCGGCGCGACCCCGATGGCGTGCGCAGCTACGCCCACATCGGAACCGGCAACTATAACGCCGCCACCGCGCGCATCTATACGGATCTCAGCCTGTTCACGGCGAATCCTGAGATTACGCGCGCGGTGCATGACGTTTTCAGTTTTCTCACAGCCTACGCCGAAAACCCCAGCTATGACCCGCTGCTGGTGGCCCCGCTTGACCTTGCGGAAAAAGTGATTGCGCTCATCGATCGAGAGGCCGATCACGCGCGACAAGGCCGCTCGGGGCGCATCATCGCCAAGATGAACGCCCTGCTCGACAAAAACATTGTGCAGGCTTTATATCGAGCTTCCCAGGCCGGCGTGGAAATTGATCTCATCGTGCGCGGCATTTGCGCCCTGCGTCCGGGGGTGCGGGGCGTGAGTGACCGCATCCGGGTGCGCAGCATCGTGGGGCGCTTCCTCGAACACAGCCGCATCTACTACTTCGGGAATGGCGGCGAAGAAGAAATTTACATCGGCAGTGCTGACTGGATGCCGCGCAATCTTTACGAGCGGGTCGAAGTGCTGGTGCCTCTGCGCGACGAATTCCTGCGCGAACGCGTGCGGCGGGAGATTCTCGACGCGTATCTGGCCGATAATCGCAAGGCTCGCATCCTGTTGCGCGATGCCACTTACATTCGAGCCTGGCAGCCGATACACGGCAAACGCAATCGCAAGCCCCCGACGGGTGCAGCCGCCTTCAGCGCGCAGGATTTCCTGATCGGCGTCGCGGAGGGCCGGCAGCCTGCGGGCTTTGCGGTACCGCAACTTCCGGCGCCCAAGCGCAAAGCTCCCGCCGGAAGAGTACGATAACCGAGATAGCGATAACCCAGAGAACGATAACTCCCAATGATTATTTATTTTCTACGTCATGCCAGCGCCGGCGAACCCTTCGCTAACTCGAAGAAAGACGAAAAACGCGCGCTCGACAAAGAGGGCATTGAGCAGTGCGGTTACGTGGGCCGCGCGCTGGCGGCGATTGATGCGCAGGTGGATTGCATTATTTCGAGCCCGCTCAAGCGCGCGACGCAAACCGCTTCGCTGGTCGGCAACGAGATGGGTTATGAAGGCAAGCTGCAGATCGAGCCCGCGCTGCGTCCAGGGGCGAGCTTCGCCGACTTCCGCCGTCTGCTGGAAAAGTATGCGAAGCAGGAATCGATCATGGTCGTCGGACATAATCCCAACCTCAGCCAGTTCCTCGGCACCGTAATCAGCGAGTCGGGGTGTGAAGCTTCGGTGGAGTTGAAAAAGGGAGCCGTGGCCCGGGTCGACATGCGCCGCAGCTCGGGCACGCTGATGTGGTGCCTGACGCCGAAAGCGTTGCGCACTCTCTACACCGCGGCGGTGGAAAGTTCGCGGCCGAACACCTCGCGGAAATAAGCGCAGTCTTTCTCGATTGCCCACAGTTCCAGGTCCACTCCCATGCGCCGGCGGGGAACCAGCGTCAGGCGAATTTCCGCGGCGCGCTGGCTCACGCGCACCTTCTGCACAGCGCGGCTGCGGCCGAGGTTCAAAGAGCGGGCGAGGCGCAGCAGCAGAATCGCTTTCTGCACTCCGGCACGTTCTGCCGGATCGATCGCCTTGATCGGGCCGTCTTCCATCGCGGGCCGCGACTTTCCCAGATAGCGCGCGATGGCCGCGATAATCCGCCGCTGCTGTGGCGTGTAACCTAGAATCTCCGAGTTCGAGATGATGTAATACGTGTGCCGGTGATGGCCGTTGCGGTTTACGTAGTCGCCCACTTCATAAAGCATCGCTGCCGCCGAGAGCCACTCGCGGAACTCCGGCGCCAACCCGTGCACCGAACGCAGCGCCGAGAACAAGAACATGGCGGACTCGCGCACATCGAGGGCGTGTTTCATGTCGACGTTGTAGTGAGCAACGGCCCGCGTGATCGATTCCCAGCGTTCCGATTCGATCTGTTTTCCCGAGCGCGTGCTGTGGTCATGCTCGGCCGCCATCTGTGCCAGCAGCCCGTCGCGCAAGCCCAGAGGGGAATAGCGAAAACCTTTGAGATGGCAGCGATCGAGCAATTCGTGATAAACGATCGCGCCGGCGACAATGATTTCCGCCCGTCGCGGACCGATGCCCTCAATCCGTTGCCGTTCGTCTTCCGGCAGGCGCGACAGTTGCTTGGCGATTCGTGTCATCTCCGCGCGGGAGACGACTGCGCGCTGGCGGCTTCCGTTTTTCCGCAGATGGCTCGCAGCAGCGGCCAGCGCCGCGGCGGTTCCAGACGTCGCAATCACATTCTTGACCTTTGCCGCCACCACGCGTGATGCGATGCGGTTCACTTCGCGCGCCACGAAGCCTTGCAGCCGTTTGAGTTCACCCTTGCGCGGCGGGTCGTGGCTGAGAAATTCGTCGGTCAGGCGAACCGCGCCGAGCGGCAAACTCACCGTGTCGCGAATGTGTCCGCGCCCGGAAACCGTCAGCTCGCAGCTTCCGCCGCCCAGATCAACCATCAGCGCCGGCGAACTATCCACACGCAGATTGGCGACCAGCCCCAGATGAATCAGACGGGCTTCTTCCAATCCCGAAATGATTTCGACCTTCCATCCTGTAGCCGACCGAACCCACTCCAGAAAAGCTTGCGAATTGCGGGCATCTCGCAGTGCGCTCGTGGCGACTACTCGGACTGGGTCCGTGACTACCTGTTGTGTGGCCCGGTGAAAGCGGCGCAGAACCTTCACGGTCTCAGCCATCGATTCGGGAGTGAGAAATCCGGAACGAAACACGCCTTCGCCCAGCCGCGTGACTTCGCGATCTTCGTGAATGGAACGAAGGCGTCCGCGGGTGAGGCGCGCAATCTTCAGCCGAACGGAATTAGAACCGATATCAACCGCGGCAAACGTTGGCATGAGGCAAGGCCAACAGTTTACATGCGCAATGCCCGTCCGGTCATCAGTTGCTAGGCCGGTGTCTCAGGAGGCAGATCGCCGTTGCTGGCTGCAATCGACCGGCCGCAGCGGCCTTGACGTCGACCCAGTCGTATCGCCATTACATTGATACCGATCGAGGCCCCGAACAGCAGTCCACGCACTCCGTCGCTCCAGTCCTTCCCCAAGGCAGTGGCGGGATGGAAGAGATTTGGCCAAAGGAGTCCCACCACCAGGCACATCAAGGCGATGGGGATGAGGGCAGCGGCTTTGTTCCTTCGATTTCCGATACACATTTTTTGTTCCTCCACTTCCATTTAATCGGTGATGCGATACCAAGCCATCACAGTTAGCTTCACGCCGAGAATGGTCATGACGACCACGAAAAGATCCCAACTCCAGACGTGGTTAATGTAAAAGCGGTAGCTGAACAGACCGATGGCCGTGAGACCACCAATGATCCCGGCGAGACTTGTGGATTTGAGACGATGGTTCAGGAAGCGTTCATCGACCAACGAGCCGACGATAGGGATTTTCATTTTTTGTTCTCCAGCGTAAAAATCTGATCGGTGGAACAGCCAAAAACGCGAGCGAAGGTGAGCGCCAGTTCCAGGCTCGGCACGTAACGGTCGCGCTCAATCGAGTTGATGCTCTGCCGCGACACCCCCACGGCTTGGGCGAGTTGCTCCTGAGTCCAACCGCGGGCGCTGCGAAGCTCTTTAACTCGATTAAGGATATCGGGCATGAAATGTAAAGCTTACTTTCCACACTATAAGGGAGGCTCCGGCTTGTGTCAAGTCAGCTTGTCATTTTTATTATATCTTTAGAATGAATGGTTTGCGGGGAGCAGCCCGGCCATTAAGCCGCCGAAGCGGTGGGTCGGATCGGTCTTGCCTTGGCTCGAGCGGGCGCCGGCGCGGCGGGTTCGCGGGAGGCGACTGCACTGGCTCGCATCGGCGAGAGCAGCGCAACCGCATGCCGGAATTTTGCTCCCGTTACATTGTGAAGTTCCGCCACCAGAGGCGATTCCCGCACTTCGCCGAGATGCTCAGATGTTGTTTGCGTCAGAGTGAGCCAGTCATGCCAATCGCCCAATGCGTCTTGAATGCGCTTTACTCCGGCGATGAACCGTTGCGCTTTCGCCGACGGCTCGGCGAACTCGGCTGCATAGCGTGCGCGCTTGCTCAGGATTCTGTACTGATGTAGCAGCGCTTCCGTGACCGGCGCATCTCCTCGGTTGATCGCTTCCAGCATTCCTGTCGCTACTGCCAGAGGATCAGGGCTTGCTTTCGGATTGAAGTTTTTCCCGGCGCGTTTCAGGCGTTTGCGAATCTCGCGGACAGTGTCTTTATCGACTGCCTTCCGAAGTTTCTTTTCCAGCTGCGCCCGCAGTTCGATCAAACGGTTTGCCAGTTGCGTTTTGCGGCGCGGTTCTTGCGGGATCTTCAAGCTGCGCAGCGCGGCCAGCTGCACGTCCAGGTCGCGCACTTTGCCGGCGCGTTTGCGAATCCGGCCCAACAATTTCAGAAGCTTTTTCTCGTTGCGGTCCATCTCGGGCGAGAGTTCGCCCAGTAGAATTTGAAGACGGCGCGTCCCGGTGCGGAAACGGTGTACGTTCTCCGCCCGCGGTTTCGAGGAGAGCTTGACCAAGTCCTCTTCAAGCTTCCGAAAAACCGCACGGCTGCGCTTTGGCGCGATCGGCATAACGAGGAAAAGGCAATCGAACCGGGAGATGAAAATACAGGCTCTCCGGGGAAAAGGCAACCCGAAAACCCCCTGATTTTAACATCCTGTTAACAGGATTCTGCTACCTTGAGGCAAGCATGGCCTTTTCTGCATTACCTCGGCCCGATATGCCGGTTCCGCAACCTGTTGAAGCGACGAAGGTTAGTGACCTCCCTCCTGCGGGGCGGCAAGCTGAACCCTTTCTTGGTGAAAGCCGCAGCGAAACCGGTGACCGGGTGTTCAAAGCCGCCATGCTCCTGTGCGGACTGGCTGTGCTGGCAACGCTCGCGCTGATCGTCTACGAGTTGACGTTGCGTTCCGGACCTTCCTGGCATGCCTTCGGATTCAAGTTTTTCGCCGGACATGACTGGGATCCGGTGAACGAACAATTCGGCGCCATGCCGTTCATCTACGGAACCCTGGTCTCTTCGTTCCTCGCCTTGCTCATCGCCGTGCCGCTGTCGATTGGAGTTGCGGTGTTCACCACCGAGATGTGTCCCAAGGCTCTGCGCGGCCCTCTCTCGTTCTTTGTGGAGCTGTTGGCCGCCATCCCGAGCGTGGTCTATGGGCTCTGGGCGATCTTTATTCTGGTGCCGCTGCTCAGCGGCTATGTCGAACCTTTTCTGGCCCGCACCCTGGGCTGGACGGGTTTCTTCGACGGTCCGCCTTATGGCATCAGCATGCTGGCCGCGGGGATTATCCTGGCCATCATGATCATCCCCATCATTTCTTCGATCACGCGGGAAGTGCTGATGGTGGTGCCGCAGCACCAGCGGGAGGCCGCGCTGGCCCTCGGCGCCACGCGCTGGGAAATGATTCGCGTCGGAGTGCTGCGCAACGCGCGCGCCGGCATCATGGGCGGCATCATTCTCGGCCTGGGTCGCGCCCTGGGAGAAACCATGGCCGTGACCATGGTGATCGGCAACCGGCCGGAGATTGCGAAGTCGCTGTTCGCGCCGGGCTACACCATGGCGAGCGTGCTGGCCAACGAGTTCAGCGAGGCCACCGGCGATGTCTACCTCTCTGCTCTGATCGAGATTGGCCTGGCGCTATTCCTGGTTACGATCGTGGTCAACGCGCTAGCGCGATTGCTGGTGTGGACGGTGACCCGCGGCCAGCCCTCGAGGGCCAATGCCTGAGACTACGCATGCTTCCACGCTGCATAGCGTCGCACGCATCGCCTTGCGACGCCGCGTCACTGACCACGTCATGACCGGCGTCGCCGTGCTTACCGTCATCCTCGTGCTCGTGCCCCTGTTCGCCATCTTCTCCTACCTTGTCTACCGTGGCATCGGGTCGATCAACTGGGCCTTTCTCACACAGACTCCGAAGCCGGTGGGCGAAGCGGGCGGCGGGATGGCCAACGCCATCGTGGGTTCCGCCTTCATTCTCGCGCTCGCCAGCATTCTGGGAGTGCCGGTGGGCGTAGGGGCGGGCATCTACCTCGCGGAATATGGCCGCAATCGATTCGGCGATGTCATACGCTTCACCGCCGACGTTCTGAACGGCGTGCCCTCGATCGTGATCGGCATCGTGGCTTACGCGATGGTCGTTCTCACCCAGAAACACTTCTCTGCGCTGGCGGGAGGAGTCGCTCTGGCAATCATGATGATTCCAACGATTACTCGCACTACGGAAGAGATGCTTCTGCTGGTGCCGCAGGCTTTGCGCGAAGCCGCGTACGGGCTGGGGATTCCACGCTGGCGCACCACGCTCTCGATCACGCTGCGCACCGCAACCTCCGGCGTGATTACAGGAATTATGCTGGCCTTTGCGCGGGTAGCAGGCGAGACGGCTCCGCTGCTCTTCACGGCGTTCGGGAATCAGTTCTGGAATCTGAAAGTAAACGAGCCGACCGCCGCGCTGCCCCTGCAAATATTCAGCTACGCTATTTCTCCTTACGACGAATGGCACAAGCAGGCGTGGGCCGGAGCCCTCGTGCTGATCATCCTCATCGTTACTGCGGTCGCGGCCGTGCGCTTCGCCGTACGTCGTGGTACCTTCGGAGCAGCATAGCTATGGGTGTTGGAATCCAGGTCGAAAACCTGAATGCCTGGTACGGCAAGACGCAGGCGCTGTATGACGTCAAGTTGACGGTGGCGGCGAACCACGCCACGGCGCTGATCGGGCCCTCGGGCTGCGGCAAGTCGACGTTCATCCGCTGCCTGAATCGCATGCACGAGACCATCCCTGAGGCGCGGGTGACGGGCAGTGTCCGCATCGGCGAAATCAACGCCTACAACGGTACTTCGGCGACCCAGCTTCGGCGCCGGGTGGGCATGGTGTTTCAAAAAGCCAATCCCTTCCCGACCATGTCAATCTACGACAACGTCGCTTCCGGGCTGAAACTGAACGGTTTTCGCGATCGCGGCAAACTCGACGACATCGTTCATCGATCGCTCGACTCCGCCGCGCTGTGGGACGAAGTGAAAGATCAAATTCACAAGAAGTCGGGCGCCAGCCTTTCCGGCGGCCAGCAGCAACGGCTGTGCATTGCCCGTGCGCTGGCGGTCGAGCCCGAAGTCCTCCTGATGGATGAGCCCTGTTCCGCGCTCGATCCCATCTCCACCGGAAAGATCGAAGAGTTGATCTTTCAGCTGAAAGAGCGGTATACGATAGTGATCGTCACGCACAACATGCAGCAGGCGGCACGCGTCGCCGAGTTTACCGGGTTCTTTCTGCTGGGCCGGATGATTGAGTTCGATAAGACGGAAAAGATTTTTACCAAGCCGTCAGACAAGAAGACGGAAGACTACATCACGGGCAGATTCGGATAAAGGTTTTTAAAAAGAAAGGTTCGCATAATGCGCACGCGTTTTCAGCAAGGGCTCGATGATCTGCGCCAGAGGTTGCTCCGCATGGGTGGGCTTGCGGAACAGGCGGTCGATCGCGCCCGTCAGGCCTACGTCGACCGCGATCTCGCCCGCTGCCAGATGGTTCTTGAAAGCGAGACCCTTATCAACACTGCAGAGCGAGAGATTGACGAGGCCGCCTTCGACTTGCTGGCGATGCAGCAACCCATGGCGGTCGATCTGCGATTTATCCTTGCCGTCACCAAGATCAACTCTGACCTCGAGCGCGTCGGCGACCAGGCGGTCAACATTGCCGAGCGTGTGATGGACATGGTCGAGCTTCCTGCGGCGGACTTGCCCGTCGATATCGCGCGCATGGGCGCAGCGGTGAGCGCCATGGTGCGCCGAGCACTAGAGTCATTCATCGAAGGCAAGGCAGAACTCGCCCAGGCCGTCCTCGAAATGGACAGCGTAGTCGACCGCATGAAAGACGATGCTTTCATCCAGTTGGTAAAGACCATGAACCAGCGTCCAGAGGTCGTGCGGCAGGCCCTCGATGCGCTGCTGGTGGCCCGCAATCTGGAGCGCGTCGCCGACCACGCCACCAACATTGCCGAGGATGTCATCTTCTGGGTGCAGGGCGCCGACGTCCGCCACAATGCGAGCACCGAGGAGCATCCCGAGCACCCGCCCGCTCATGAAGCGCCGACGCGCGCCTCGGGGGTATAAGCAAGCTCTGTCATCCAGTCCGCGGAGTCGAAAGCCTGCCCTGAGCGAAGCCGAAGGGGATTCCTTGTACCTTTACCATACCTTGGCCGCGCAGGGCGTTTCGGTCACCGAACCGACCCTCTGGTTTCCTCCGATTCCTTTGACCGCAGCGCTTGACCTGAATTAGGCTCATCTTTCTCCACTGTTGCAGACAAGAATCCCGCGGAGGTTCCGTGACCCGATCGCTAGCCGTAATTCTCCTGACCGCCGTTCTTGCTCTTCACATCGCGCTTTCAGCGCAGGAGGCCAAACCGGAAACCTCATCGATCCCACTGCCCACCAGCAAACTGCTAACGATCCCCACGCCCGGCCGCATCGGCAGCACCAACAGCTTTCCCGCCACCATCACGCTCAGCCCGGATGGCCGCTATGCCGCGCTCTTGAACGATGGCTACGGTACGCAGGAGAGCATGGCCACGCAGTCGATCGCGATTCTGGATCTGAAGACGAATCAAATTACGGACTTTCCAGATAAACGCTTCAGCGAGGAGGAGCGCACGCACCAAAGCTATTTCCTCGGTCTTGTCTTCAGCTCCGATGGCAAGCATCTTTACGCATCGGTCGGTTCCATCACTGATCCCACAGGAGAAAAGCCAGGAGACACCGGCAACGGCATCGCAGTCTACAGCTTCGCCGCGGGCAAGGTCGCGCCCGAGCGTTTCATAGCCATCGCACCACAGCCGCTAGCCACTGGGAAAAAAGTCGCAATCGCGTTGCGCAACACTCCGCCCGGTACCGCAATCCCCTATCCCGCGGGATTGGCGCTCCTTGCCGCAGGAGGCAACGGTAAAGACCGGCTGCTGGTGGCCAACAATCTTTCCGACAACGTAGTGCTACTCGACATCGCGACCGGAAAAGTCCTCAAGCGCTTCGACCTGAGCACGAACGATCTCGTGCCGTCCTCGTTCCCCTACACCTGCGTCGCCACGCGCGATAGCCGCCGCGCCTGGTGCAGCCTGTGGAATGCATCCCGTGTTGCCGAACTGGATCTCACCAGCGGTCAGGTCGTCCGCTGGATCAAGTTGCAGGAGCCTGAGGATCCGATCGCTCCGGGTTCGCATCCCACTGCGCTACTACTGAGTACGGATGAGAAAATTCTTTATGCCGCCTTGTCAAATGCCGATGCCGTCGCCGAATTGTCCACCGAAAAAGGCGACCATTTTGCCTCGCTCGACACCACGGTTCGCACCCAGCACTACGCCGGCACCTATCCGAGCGCTCTGGCTCAATCTCAAAATGGCAAGCGGCTATTTGTCGCCGACGCTTCCTCCAATGCCATCGCCGTTTTTGACACATCCAACGTTCAGCCGATCGCCGAGCCCCATGCCGGCCCTGATGCGTCGAACGTACGGCCGATCATTGATCCTCACGAGGCCGCCGCTGCCGGCGCCGTCCTTAAGTTGACAGCCCTGGGCTTCATTCCCACCGATTGGTACCCGAGCGCGCTCGCCGTGCATGGCGACGACCTCCTCATCGCCACCGCCAAAGGCCAAGGCACCCGCCCCAACAAGGAAAGCGGCAAGACTCCGTGGGAGATCCGCCACCACGAGCATCCCTACATTCCCACGCTGCTGCGCGGTTCGATCGCGCGCCTGAATATTCCCTCCACGCTCGGCAAGCTCGATGAACTCACCCGCGTCGTCGAGCATGACGACCTGCTGCATGACGATCCTGGAACGATCCAGTTCACCAGCGGCACCAATCCCATCAAGCACGTCATCTACGTCATCAAAGAAAACCGCACCTACGACCAGATTCTCGGCGACCTGAAAGTCGGCGATAAACAAGTTGGCGATGGCGACCCTTCACTCACCATGTACGGCGCCGACATCACGCCCAACGAGCACAAGCTGGCCCTGCAATTCGGCGTGCTCGACAATTTCTACGACAGCGGAGAAGTTTCCGGCGACGGACATCTCTGGTCAACTGCTGCCATCACCAGCGATTACAACGAAAAAACCTGGCAGATCGCCTATCGCGGCAAAGAACGCACCTACGACTTCCAGGGCACGGTCGCCGACGAGTATCCACTCGACCACAACCAGCCGGATATCGACGATCCCGGCACCGGCTACCTCTGGGACAACGTCGCCCGCCATGGCCTGTCCTATCGCGATTATGGCGAATTCGTGAACGCCGAGTGGTGCAATAAACCCCGCAAGGCGGCCAGCCCCAAGCAGGGAACTCCTTCAGCGCAGGAAGCCGCATGCCCGCGCACCGAACTTCAGCAGGGAGATTCTCTGCCTCCCAATGTCGGTGACCCTCACGGCGGCCCGAGTCCGTTCCCGTGGACGGTGCCTCTTTTCAACGGTGTGAAACCTACCAAAAAGGTGCTGCGCGACCACTTCGATCCGTTGTTTCCAGATTTCAACACGGACTATCCTGACCAGCTTCGCGCCGACGAATTCCTCAACGAGTTCGCAGCCTATTCTCGCGCTTGCCAGGAAAACGAAAGCCCCGAGTTCCAACTGCCGGCATTCGTCCTGCTCTATCTACCCGACGATCACACCGGCGGCACGCGTCCCGAACGCCCGCGCCCAGCGGCCTCGGTGGCGGATAACGATCTCGCGTTGGGACGTGTCGTCGATGCCGTTTCCCACAGCCCGTACTGGGATGACACCGCCATCTTCGTGCTGGAGGACGATGCACAAGACGGTGGCGACCACGTCGATGCCCACCGCTCCATCGCTTTCGTCGTCAGCAAGTATTCGCCAGGAACCGCGGCCGAGCCCTACCTCGAGCACCGCTTCTACACCACGGTCAACACGGTTCACACTATGGAAATGCTGCTGGGCCTGCCCCCGATGAACCAGAACGACGCCTACGCTCCGGCGATGGGACGCCTGTTCTCCGGCGCTGGCGACCAGGCCGCATTCAAAGCGGATTATCGCAATCTGAAGAACGGTCTGATTTACCAGACCAACCGGCGTGATGCCCGGGGAGCGAGCGAGTCGTCCAGGATGGATTTCTCCCGTCCCGACGCAGCCGGAGCCGGGGCTCTGAACCAGGTTCTCTGGCAGGATCAGAAAGGGGATGCCCCCGTGCCCGCCCCCAAGCATTCGGTTTTTCCCGGCGGTAGTGATTAGATCCGCCGACCCGCCGACCACAACCGTGTGAAGCTGCGCCCGCGAGGCCATTCCCGACTGGCCGCCGACCCGGAATGGGAAGATAAAGTTCCACCTCCAAATTGGGACTCCCGCCCGCTTGTGAACTAATTTAAATTCTTGCCGATAGATTGGAATGAGCGCAGTTTATGCCCGAGTTCCGCATGCCAGTGATGACCCTGGTGGAAGCGTCGTGGGAAGACCAAAGTGGAGCATCGAGGAGCGCTGCCGCACGCATGGAAGACAGGTCCACCGGAGGCGCATGTATACGGATCAAGACACCAATCGGAGTGGGATCAAAAGTAAGAATTCAGTGGCGCTTCGAGCAGTTCTCCGGCACCGCCAAGTATTGCCGCGGCGAGGGGAGGGAATTCCTGGTGGGGATTCAGCGCGACACCACGAAGAATCCGACGCTCAGACAGCCTGTCGCTGCGGATGTCCCAGCGCCGAAGAGCGTGGGAGCGAATGTTGCCACAGCTTCTGTAGTCAAAGCCGAAAATCTGCCGAAGCGGCAAGAAAGCAAGCTCAACGAGATTCCCCCTGCCGCGCCGAAAGTAGAAAATGTGCCGCCAGCGCGTACTGCGACCCCTGCGGACGCAACGCTTCCGCGCAGCGGCGGTTACGAAATGGACGACGGCGAAAGGCGCCGCATTTCACGGCTCGACGAATTCAATGCGCTTCGACGGGCTCAATTTAAGACGAAACAGCTTCCAAAACGAGCGCAAGCTGGCAAGGAAAGGAAACCTATGCAACGCAAATGGCTCGAACTACCCTGGAGCAATAAGCCGGACGGCCTCAGTGTAAGCGGCGACCAAGGTGCCGACGAAAACATCAACGCCGAGGACGAGAAGGAAAATCTCAGGCCCGCGGTCACTTCACCCGGCACTCCATCCCCGAAAAAAGCTGCCGCGGCGCGAGAGGTTCCGAACTTCCAGGTCGAACTGTTGGCCATGGAAGATATTTACCGAGCGGCCGGCATCATGCTCCCGCGCAAGGGATACAGCATTAAGAAGGTTGTCGAAATGCTGAACAGCGCCCACATCTGCGGGTTGCCGAAGGAGATGAAGCGCGTCGCGCTGCTGATGGCTCTGGATGCGGCCGGTGTTCCCATCGATGAAGTGCTGCGCGATGCCGAGGCCCGCCGCGATGCGCTCGATTCCTACGAAGCCGCTGAACGAAAACAGGTGGAGGCGGAATGGGCACGGAAGGCGGAAGAAAACCTGCAAATTCAGGCGGAACTCGAGAGCATAAGGGCGCACTACACAGCTCGCATCGGCCGCAACCTCGAGGGTGTAGCGCGGGAGAAAGCCACTTTTGACAGTTGGGTGACGTTGAAGCAGGAAGAATGCCGAAGCATCGCTGAGGCTGCGGAGCTTTGTACGAAATTGCCTGCTTCTGAGCCCGCCATGGCTTCGTCCTCGAATGGTGGCATGGCGAAAGCGGTGAGCGCCGCAACCTCTAGCGCCAAGCTGTTGTGAAGTACGTCGCCCGCGAGCGCCAAGCCGCGGCCAAGGAGTCGCGAAGCGACGCCATTCATTAGCCCCGGACGTGAGTGCGGAGGTTGAAAGCCGTTTGAAAGCCGCAGAGGAACAGAGTCGCGAAAGCGACGCCACTCAGGCCGGGAATCACCGCTCCGCATCGCCGTTGCAGTCACTACCCGAACGTTCCTCACTGCGCGATTTCCGTTGACTCCCATTCTCAAAACGTGAAACCCTATCTCTATACGCACTGGATCATTGACAAAAGAATAGCAATGAGATAACTCCCGCAAATGCAATATTTTGCAAGGCGCCCGTTGATTCCAGGGCACTTACCCCAAGTAGGATTGCCTAAGTCCTTTGAATAGAATATTTTACGAGTAAGTCCCTTGTTTCCAAGATTTTAGCCGGATTCGACCCGACCACAAACACCGTAACCCACTGATTCCAGGTATTTTAGCCATTTTGATCCGTATTTTTTTTATCTGCATCGCGGTCCGACCAAGCCGAAGCCCGAAGCCGGAAAGTCGAAGCCCGCCTTCCTGCTTTACACTAAATAAGTGAAGATTGCGCTGGGCCAAATCAACCCCACGGTCGGAGATTTCGCAGGCAACCGGAATAAGATCGTCGAGTTTTCCCGCCGCGCGGAATGGAACGGCGCCGGGCTGATTCTGTTCCCCGAGTTGTCAGTGTGCGGTTATCCGCCTCGCGATCTGGTGGAGCGTCCATCCTTCGTCGCGCGCAATCGCGAGACTGCCGAGCAGATCGCTCTCGAAACCCGCGGCATCTCCGTGATCTGCGGCCTCGTAACCCCAGCTCACTCTGAAACCGGCAAGTCCGCCATGAATTCCGCGGCGCTGTTGCAGGATGGCAAGATCGTCTTCCTGCAATCGAAGATGCTCCTGCCCACCTACGACGTCTTCGACGAGATGCGCAACTTCGCTCCTGCCAAGAGTCAGGATCTGTTCTCCTTCTGCGGCAACCAGATGGCGCTCACGATCTGCGAAGATGCTTGGAACGACAAGCTGTTCTGGCCCAAGCGCCTGTACACGGTCGATCCCATCGAAGCCCTGGTACGTTCCGGGGGCAACTTCGTGCTCAACATCTCGTCCTCTCCTTTCTGGATCGGCAAGCGCGAACTGCGTCGCGACATGCTGGCCGCCATCGCCCGCCACCACAAGGTTCCGGTCGCGCTGGTCAATCAGGTTGGAGGCAACGACAGCCTGGTCTTCGACGGCTCGAGCCTGGTGCTCAATGCAAAGGGCGAAGTCGTCGCGCAGGGGAAATCGTTCGAAGAAGATCTCATTTACTTCGATTCCAAAACCCTCACCGGCGAGCTGCACCAGCAGATCGAAGGTGAGGAAGCCAGCGTATACGCCGCGCTGGTATTGGGCACGCGCGACTACATGCGCAAATGCGGATTTCAGCAAGCCATCATCGGCCTGAGCGGAGGAATTGATTCGGCGCTCACCGCCGTCATCGCTGTTGATGCTGTCGGAGCGGAGAATGTGATCGGCGTAGGCATGCCCGGCCCTTATTCATCGCCCGGTTCCATCGACGACGCCCGCGCGCTGGCGAAGAATCTTGGCATGCGCTTCGAGTTGCTGTCCATCGATCGAACGTTTGAAGCGTACCGGCAAACCCTGCAGGAAGTGTTCGCAGGCCGCAAGCAAGACGTTACGGAAGAGAATATTCAGTCGCGCGCCCGAGGCACGCTGCTGATGGCGCTGTCGAACAAGTTCGGCGCCATCGTCCTTTCCACCGGCAACAAGAGCGAGCTGGGCGTGGGCTACTGTACACTTTATGGGGACATGGTCGGCGGACTTGCGGTCATTTCGGATGTGCCGAAGACCATGGTCTACCGGCTGAGTCATTACGTGAATTCGCGCCGGGCGGTGATTCCGCAGGCTACGCTGGAGAAGCCACCATCGGCGGAGCTCCGGCCCGATCAGAAAGACAGCGATTCGCTTCCGCCCTACGAGATTCTGGACGCAGTGCTTGAAGATTACGTGGAAGACGCGCACTCCGCCGAGCGCATCGCGGCTGATCGCGGTTTCGATATCGAACTTGTACGTCGCGTCGTCCGGATGGTGGATCGCGCCGAGTACAAGCGCCAGCAAGCGGCCCCAGGCATTAAGATTTCTCCCAAAGCTTTCGGCTACGGCCGCCGTTTTCCCATCGCGGCGAAAAGCGAGGTTTGAAAAAGGATCCGTCAAGAGATTGGTCAGACAATCCCAGTGTGTCCTGCTCCTCAAGTAATTGCGAAGTGAAAGGAAACCATGCGCAGTTCTATCAATCTGATTCTCATCCTCCTGCTGGCATGCAGCGTGGCCGCAGCTCAAACCGCGAGCAAGGCGAAGGCTCCAGACGCGAAGCCCGCCG
>JBEKWP010000014.1:0-61022 GCA_049512915.1 Candidatus Sulfotelmatobacter sp. | reverse complement strand
GCCGCGCCGCGCGCCCGCAAGTCGTTCATCAGAAATTCGCTGGTGACGCCGGAATGCACCAGTCCTTCAACCAGCAGGATGTGCTGGCCGCGAATGTCCGGTTCGTGGCTGAAAAAAATCTCCACGACTTCTGCCGCCTCATTGCCTTGTTCACCAATATGTTCACTAATATGACTGCGGGGCTGCTTGCTGTATTTAGGCTTGATGAACTGGCACACCACGGGCCCGTCCAGCGCCCGCACCAGGTCGGCCATGAACATGAACGCGTTCTCCAGCACGGCCAGCGCCTGGATCGTCTCCCCCTGGTAATCATCGGAGATCTGGCGCGCCAGTTCTTTTACGCGCTTCTGGATCTGCTCAGCCGCAATTACCTGTCGCAGTGGCGCGACTTTCGACGCATTCATGAAATGGTGATGCCTCCCGATCCTCTACCCATGCCTCGTACTTCGTCAAAATGCTCATGTGGGGACAGCCGCCCTCGGCTGTCCAGTCGAGCGAAGCTCGACTTCCTCACTATCCAGACTCTGGCTCCTCAACCGCCCAAGGCACCTCGCGGATCAGCACCGCTTTCTGCCCCGCTCCGGCGCGCAACCTGGCCGGAACCGGAAAGCCCCGCATCCAAACAATCTCGTCTCCGCTCACCACCACCGGCCACAGCCTGCGTTCCGGCTGCGCTACATGCCGCTCCTGCAGCAGTTCTTTCACTTTCTTCGGCGACTTCGTGTGGGCCGGCCAGAACCGGTCTCCCGCACGCCAGTTCCGCACCAACAGACGCCCCGGCAACAAATCTGCACGAAGAAGTTCCTGCGGATTATACTCCGCATCCTCCGCGTCCGGAGCAACCCGCAACGCCTCGATTACGACCCCGAGTTCCGGCACCAGGCTGCGCCCCGGCACGGCCAGCGGATATTCGTAGTCCGGAATCCGCTCCTGGCGCCGCAAGTCAGGCGTGATAAAAACCACCGCTTCCGGTTCACGGCGAAGCTTCCACCCCAAAGGCAGCGACAGTTCTTTGCCCGTCGGACCTTCCTCGGCCGCGAACCGCAGGATTTCTTCGATGTGCTTAAATTCCAGCGGAATCCCCGCCTCGTCCCCAACCGCCTTCACCACTCTTCGCTGCACCGCCCGCGGCTCCGTCAAAAGCCACGGCCGGCTCACCGAAGCATTCATCACCGCCGGGCCCGGCTGCTCAACCCGCTCAACTAGTTCAGGACTCAGCGCAGGCTGAGAAGCCTGAATCTGCACCAGCGCCTGCGAACCCTCGAAACCCGGCAACCCGCGCGTCCATTCCGGTTGCGACCACTGGACTACCGTTCCCAGCCAGCCCGAAATCTCGTTCTCCCAATAGTCTTCCTCGTCCCGCGCAATCTCCGCCAACTCAGAGAAACTCTCAGCCACCGCAGGATTGAACTCCCGCTCCAGCAACGGAAGCACCAGGCTCCGTACCCGATTGCGAGTGAACTTCGAATCGGCATTCGTCGAGTCTTCCCGCCACGGCTGTTTGAGATCTGCCAGATACTGCCCCAGTTCCCGCCGCCGTGTCCCGAGCAACGGCCGCACGATCTCCCCGTGCCCATCTTCATCTTCCCGCTCCACCAGAATGCGCGGATAAATCCCGCCCAACCCCCGCAGTCCAGTCCCGCGAATCACCCGCATCAGCACAGTCTCAGCCTGGTCGTCGAGCGTATGCCCGGTAACGATCTTGTCGAGAGCAATTGCGGGGACCGGCACGTTGTCATGCGAAGCCAGCGGAGGGATCGAGATCGGGAAGGGCACGGCTTCAGCCGTGCCGCTAAGCGCCACCGAGGGTTCGGGCTTTAGCCCCTGAGGAGCGCCTTGGGGTGGCGCAGCGCTTCCAGCGCTGCGATAAGCGAATTTGAGGCTTTGGGCTTTAGCCCCTGAGGGATTTCTCGAAGTTGAATAATGTGGAAGAGACCACATTACTTCATCGAAGCCTTCCCCCGCGCCCAGCATCGAACGAAAAAATCCGTACCGCAGTTCCCGAGCCGCAGCCTCCACCCCGGAGCCTTCTCGAGCAGCAAGCTGAGCCACATCGCCGCCGGCAGCATGAAACTCCAACCCGTGATCGCGAGCAAGCCCGCCAACAAACTCCTGATCCGCCTCCGACTCCGCGCCACGCAACCGGTGATTGAAGTGAACAACCGAGAGAACAATGCCAAGCTCCTGACGCAACTCAAGCAGCAGCCGCAGTAGCGCAACCGAATCAATCCCGCCTGAAACCGCAACCCCAACCCGGTCCCCGGCCCGCAGCAATTCCTCACGCCGGATATCGACCAACACGCGCTCCGCCAGTTCATGCACGGAAACATGGTACAACCCGGCAGCCCAAAAACACGTACAGGGACAGTCGAAACTCAACTGTCCCTGTACTTAAGAGAGCTAACAAAGATTTTCTCTGTGTCTCTGTGCCTCTGTGGTGAAAAGGTCGTTGAGCTAAAGCCCCGCGCTCTTCTCCACAATCAACTTCCGAATCTTCTCCACAAACTCCCCAGCCGCCATGTCCTCAGTCTTCTCTTTCCCTCGAGTGCGGACATTCACCTTTCCAGCCTCAGCCTCTTTGTCCCCAACCACGAGCAGAAACGGCACTTTCTGCATGGCATGCTCGCGGATCTTGGCATTCATCTTCTCATTGCGTGCATCCACCGTGACGCGCACGCCGACAGCCTTCAGCTGATCCGCCACTTTATTCGCATACTCCACATGCCGCTCGCTGATCGGGATCATCGCCACCTGCACCGGCGACAACCACACCGGAAACGCTCCGGCGTAGTGCTCAATCAGCACGCCGAAAAACCGCTCAACCGAACCATAGAGAGCGCGATGCACCATCACCGGCTGCTTCCGCGAACCATCCTCAGCCACGTACTCCAGACCAAATCGTTGCGGCAGGTTGAAGTCGAACTGCACGGTCGAAAGCTGCCACAACCGTCCGATTGCATCCACCAGCTTGATGTCAATCTTCGGCCCGTAAAACGCCGCCTCGCCAGGAATGGTTTTGTACTCGATCTTCCGGCGTTCCAGCACCTTCTTCAGCGATTCAGTGGCGTGGATCCATTGCCCTTCGCTGCCCACGAAATTCTTCCGGTCATCCGGATTCCACGTAGAAAGCTCAGTCTGGAACTTGTCGAAGCCAAAATCTTTCAAAACATCCAGGGCAAAATCAAGACAACTCGCGATCTCATCTTCAATCTGCTCCGGAGTGCAGAAAATGTGCGCATCATCCTGAGTAAACCCGCGCACCCTCAACAATCCATGCATCACGCCCGATCGCTCATAGCGATAAACCGTACCCAGCTCGCCTAGCCGCACCGGCAAATCGCGATACGACTTCAGGGAATCCTTGTAAATCAGAATGTGTCCGGGACAATTCATCGGCTTCAGCCGGTATTCGGCGTCGTCGAGTTCCATGGCGTCGAACATGTTCTGCGCGTAGTAGCCCTCGTGTCCCGAGGTAAAAAACAACTGCCGCCGCGCCACATGCGGCGTGTAAACCAGCGAGTAGCCGCGCTTCAGGTACTCCTCGCGCATCCAGTCTTCCATCTGTTTGCGGATAATCCCGCCCTTGGGATGCCAGAAAATCAGCCCCGGCCCCGCCAGTTCCTGAATCGAAAACAGATCGAGCTGCTGCCCCAGCACCCGATGGTCGCGCTTCTTCGCCTCTTCCACCTGCTGCATGTGAGCATCGAGATCTTTCTTCGAGAAAAACGAAGTCCCGTAAATCCGCTGCAGTTGCGGATTCTTCTCATCCCCCAGCCAGTAAGCGCCCGCAATGTTCAGCAGCTTGAACGCCTTGATCTTCCCCGTCGAAGGAATATGCGGCCCGCGGCAGAAGTCAACAAACTTACCGGTGCGATAGATCGAAATCTTTTCATCGGGCTTGGTGAATTGCTCGATGAAATGGCACTTCATGAAGTCGCCTTCCTTCTTGAACTCCGCCAGCCCCTGATCGCGAGGCAAAAACTCGCGCGCGTAAGGAATATTCTGCTGCACCAGCTCCTGCATCTTCTTCTCGATCTTTTCCAGATCCTCCGGAGTGAAGGCAGTAGGCCGGTAGAAGTCGTAAAAGAATCCGCTCTCAGTCGCCGGACCATGCCCCAGCTTGGTCTCCGGAAAAAGTTCCAGCACAGCCGCGGCCAGCAGGTGGGCAGACGAATGCCGGTAAACGTCAAGCGCCTCCGGATCTTTCTCGGTCAATAAACGAAGGTCAGTATCTTTTTCCAGCGGCCGGGTCAGGTCGATAAGGTCGCCGTTCGTCTTGGCCGCCAAAGCCGCATCCGCCAGCCGCGGACTGATCGACTTCGCAATATCAAGCGCGGTCGTCCCCTTGGGAACATCCTTCACGCTCCCATCCGGAAGCTTCACATGAATGCTGTCTGCCATAAGTTGAGACCTGCAGGTGTACTGAATCTTTCAGTTTATTGGAGGGATTCCGGAGGGTCAAACCGAAGCGGGAGTAAGGAAAGCAGAAGGCGGATCTGCAGACCCGCCCTCCGCACTCAGACCTTGGGTCCTACATCGCCACGTCCTTAATATGCGTTGCGATGTACCAGGTATTTCCAAACGCGTCCCGCACCCCAGCCTGGCGGTCGCCATACGGCTGGTCGATCGGTTCCTGGAACGACGTCGCGCCAGCCGCCAGGGTCTGCCGGTAGACCGCGTCGACGTTCGGCACATACAAGTAAAACATCGCTGGCATCGACTCATACTTGCCGTGTGCCTCGCCCATCTCCACCACCGAATCGCCAATACGAATCTGCGCGTGGTGCACCACGCCGTCGGGCGACGCGTACTTCGCCAGTTCCTGCGCCCCAAACGCACGATTCAGGAAGGCAATCAGCGGCTCGGCACGTCGCGGATGCAGGTATACGTTCACATTGTGCAGTCCCTTGGGAATGTAGCTCTCTCCCTTGCTTGTCGCGATGTACCAGAAGTTCCCCGCGGCATCTTTCACGGTGGCGGAGCGCTCGCCGTAATCCTGATCCCGTGGCGCGTCAATCGAAGTCGCACCCGCTGCCACCGCCTGCTTGAACACCGTGTCGGTGTCCTCCACATAAATATGCAGCGCGTTGGGATGCAGCGTGCCGGGGAATTTCTGGCCCGGAGTGCCGCCTCCGATCATCAGCATGGAATCGCCAATGCGGACTTCTCCGTGCACGCCACCCCTTGGCGTCGCAGTGCGGAATAGTTCTTCCGCCCCGAAAGCTTTACTGGCAAAATCCAGCAGCGCCGGACCATCCTCGGCCACCAGATACGGCGAGACCATGCGGAACCCGCGCGGCACTGGATCCACTTTCAATTCGTCCTTCGCGGACATCTTTCCGCCCTCAGGCCCGGTGGTCAGCCCCTTCATGCGCCGGTGCATCTCTTCCACCGACATTTCTTCCTTCACCGTGGAAATATTCCAGGTATAACCGAAGGGATCCACAAAGCTTCCCTCCCGCCGGCCGTAGAACTGATCTTTGATTGGCAGAATCGTTTTCAATCCGGCAGCCACGGCCCGCTTCGCGAAAGAATCGACATCTTCCACCTGCAGGCTCAACTGCACCGGCGAGTGCCCCAGCGTTTCCGCGCTGAATCTTCCACCCTCCGGCCACTCTTCGGAAAGGATGATCCGCGAGTCGCCAATCGTGATATCGGCGTGCGGGATTGACCCTCCGGTTTCAAAGCGCATGTTTTCCTTCGCGCCAAAGGCTCGCGTGTAGAACTCGATCGCCTTCGCAGCATCCTTGAAAGTTAATCTCGGTGTCGCAGTCGTATGAACGGACACAACTGGTTCAGCAACGGTGCTCATAGTTCTTCTCCCTTCCAGTAATTCGGATTTAAGTCGGACTTTGAATTCTTCCCGCGGCAGGTCGCGCAAGCCCGCCGCCACGCGCACCAGCGGCTCAACGGAGGCATCCACCTTTGCCGGCCTGCCGTCCGTCCGGGCCAGCAACACCTCAACCGCTCGGTTCAACTGCTCGACCTTCTTCGCGTCGCCGTTCGGCTGATTGTTCGGCGGATTCAGAGAGCGCTTAGGCATCGGCACCCTCCATGCGCGCCCGCAGACTCGTCAGCGCGCGGAACTGCAACTGCTTCACCGCGCCTTCGGTCTTGCGAATCTCCCGCGCCACTTCCTTAATGCTTTTCTGCTCCACGAACCGCAGCACCACTACGCGCTGCTGCTCGGCCGGCAGCGTATCGACCAGCCGAAACAAAGTTGCCCGCCGTTCCACTTCTTCGAACTCCGCATTGCTGGCAGGCGCGGATTCGATCAGTCCCGGCTCGTCCGCAATCTGCTCCCGGCCGCGGCGCTGCCAGCGATCTGAAATCAGATTCGCCGCAATCCGGTAAAGCCACGCCGCAAACGGAATCCCCCGCCACTCAAACCGCTGCAAATTAGCCAGCGCATGATGAAATACCTCGGAGGTCAAATCCTCAGTTTCCGCGCGATCCCCCACCCGCCGCACCACGTACGCATACACCCGCTCGAAATTGTCCTCGTAAAGCTCCGCAAAGCGCGCAGGATCTTTCTGCGCCGCCTCGACCAGAAGCCGCTCGTCCGCTTCTTTCCTCAGAGCCTTCAAACAGATTCTCCGCGCGGAGTAGTCTTACACAGGGATAACGGCTGGAAGCAGGAAAAAGTTACGGTGAATTTCGGCGAAGGGGACTGACGGAGGGAGAGGGGCCGCAGACCCGGACACCTACACGCTTTCAATGTCGGCCCGCGTAGCCAACGCGCTGCCACCTCGTCATGTGTTGCGACTCTATGTCGGGAATTCGGCAGATATTCTTACAGGAGCCGCACGGTTTGTATTCGGCGCCAACGCGGGGAATATTGCCTATGCGAGACACGATGCGAGCGCTGCATGAAGGGCATTTGTATGTGTACCAAGCTCTGGGTGCGGACTACCGGAAGCTGCCAGCGGAATGAGAAGCCAGATTTACCAGCGAAACATAACTTCTCGAATCTCCCATAAATATGGTAATATGGGTCAGTGAAGACGACCCTCGAAATCCCAGATTTTCTCTTCCGCCGCGCGAAGTCCGTGGCCGCCGAGCGCGGCATTCCTCTGCGGCAGTTCGTGACAGAGGCTGTGCAGGAGAAGCTGAGAATCGCGCCTCAGGAAAAACCCTGGACGAAACACCTGGGCAAACTCAAGCATCTTCGCAAAGAACGCAAGCAGATCGAGCGGCGTGTGGAAGAGGCCTTCGAGCAGATCGATCGTGAGCTTTGGCGCTGATTTCAGCGCGGCTGGCTCGCAGACTGGGATCCCTGACAAGAATCGAAGACGGTCCACGATCGGAAATCTGACACAACCATGATTGTCGATACCAACGCCTTGTCCGCCGCGGCCGATAACGATCCCGCCGTCATCGCGCTTCTCACCGGCGCCGGACAGATGGCGATTCCCGTAATCGTCCTCGGCGAGTATCGCTACGGAATCGCCCAATCGCGACATTACGCCACCTACGAAAACTGGCTGTCCGAACTTCTTCGCGACTGTGCCGTGCTCGACATTACCGAGCCTACGACCCAGCACTATGCAGAGATTACTCTCGATCTAAGGCACAAGGGCAAGCCAATTCCCACCAACGATCTCTGGATCGCAGCCCTCTGCCGCCAGCACTCGCTTCCGCTGTTGAGTCTTGATCGCCACTTCGATCACGTGACGGGACTGAAACGGATCGGCTGGTGAATTGACGCAGGCCCGGGGCGCCACATTTCTCGCGTGCTTTGAGAAGCGGGCGAGCACCCCAAGCCCCCGCCACCACAAAATCCACAGGCCCTTTGTGACATCCGACCTTGCGCCTCACCTGCAACCTGCGTCATCATTAACCCAAATAAGCACCCGTTCTTTGAAAATTCAATTGGGCCATCTAAATCCTTTGTCCACAATATTTTGCGGGTAAAATCTTTCGATTCAAGATTTTAGCCGGATCCCAACCAGATCAAAGCTTCGTAACCTCCCTGAATCCAAAGATTTAGCAGTTTTGATCTGGAAATTTTTTAATCTGGATTTCAGCACGAACGAAGAAACTACGGGCAAATTTAGCGGTGGTGCAGTTTGACGATTATCCGACGAGTGTCACCCTGAGCGGAGCCGTCTTTTCAAGGCGTAGCGAAGGATCTCCCGCTCAAACGGCCCAACGCGTAAGCCAAACTCCACCACTACCAAAATTTAGATCGAAAGCGACGCTGGCGCGTAATACAAATCTTCCATCGCCTTCTTCACCTTCGCCGACACCGCCTCCATATCCCGCATCGTCAGCCCCGCAGTCGAGATCGGCTCGCCCACGCGCATCTCCAGCGGACGACACTTGATATGGTAAGTATTCATCGGCAACACCTGCGCCTTGATCGCCAGAAAAAAAGCTCCCGGCAGAAAAGGCTTGATGTCGCCATCCGGCGTGCGCCCGCCCTCGGGATAAATCACCAGCGGCATCCCGGCTTTCAAACTCTTCACCGCCGACCGGATCGCCGCAATCGAATTGGTCGGCTTCTGCTGGTCGATACAGACCTGCCCCGACCGCTTCAGTTGCCAGCCCACAATCGGATACGACAACAATTCCTTCTTGAAAACGATGCGGAATTGAAACGGAAGATAAACGTACAAAACCGGAATATCCAGCGCCGAGGCGTGATTCACCGCATAGACATGAGGCTTCAAAGTGTCGATCTTATCGAGACCGGTTACCTTCACCGGAGACAAGATCGTTTTCATGATGAGCCACGACCAGGTCCGCGAAAACCAGTGCAGCCGCTTTCCATCGCGGTCAAACAAACCGCCGGGCAGCGCCAGCACTCCCATAGCCAGCGTGTAGACCCAGATCAGCGGATCAAGAATGAAGTAGGACCGCAACCCGCTCAACCAGCCGTACTTCTTCCCGGGAATCTCGTGCGGACTTCGTCGCGCCGTAACCACCGATTCTGCGCCCGGTTCCACTTCCACCGAGGAGGATGAATTCACTTCCTGCACACTTCCATTCTAGGGGAAAACCGATCTTCGTTGTCATCCCGAGCAAGCGTTCTTTGCGCAGCGAGGGATCTGGGCGAGCCGCGCGAAGCGTCGCGTCGTTCGCGACGCAATACTCGCGCGTTTGGCTCGCTTCCCTATCAGATTTCCGCGCCAATAATGCGCATCACTTCGCCCACCAGATAAATCGATCCGGTAATCACCATCACGGTTCCGGCGCCCGCAAGCACCCGAGCTCGTTCCAAAGCAAGCTTCACGTCTTCGACCGCCTCCACTTCAGCCCCGGTCCGCCCAGCCGCCCGCTGAATCTCCTCCGGCGACGCCGCCCGTGGATTCTCCGGCCGCGTCGCGATCACGCGCTCCGCCAACGGAAAAAGAATCTCCGTCATCTCTGAGACTGCCTTATCGCGCATCGCCCCGAAAAGAAAAATCAGTGGACGGTCCTCATAACGCTCCGAAAGGGCCGAACGCAGCGCCCACGCGCCCGCCGGATTGTGCGCTACATCAAGCACTATCTCAGGCCAACCAGCGCGCGCCGCAATCACTTGAAACCGCCCCGGCCATCGCGTCTCACGACTGCCGCGCGCAATACTCCCGGTAGTGATGCCGCCGAATCCCTGCTGATTCAACTCCACCGCAGCCGCAATCGCCAAAGCCACGTTGCGCAACTGATGCCGCCCCACTAATGGAGTCTCAACCAGAATCTCTTCACCAAGAACAGCAAGGGGATAGCGATAAACGAATTGGCCTGGCTGGGTACCGGGTACTGAGTACTGGGCACTGCCGGGCGAAACTGGCGGCACATAAGGGACCGCGTTCACCGCCCGAGCGCCCAGGTCAAGAATCGTATTGCCGATCACATCGTTCGCTTCCGGCTGCTGCGGCAGCGTCACCACCGCTCCACCTCTACGAATAATCCCCACCTTCTCCCGCGCGATCTCGCCCACCGTGTTCCCAAGAAACTTCTGATGATCGAGCGAGATGTCGGTAATCACGCTCAGTCGCGGATCCACCACATTCGTGGCATCGAGCCGCCCGCCCATGCCAACTTCAAGCACAGCCAGGTCCACTTTCTCACGCGCAAAATGCTCGAAGGCTATCGCGGTCATCATCTCGAAAAAGCTGGGATGCCATGGCAACTCTCCACGCGCCACCAGCCTCTCCGCAACTCGATCCACGTCGCCCTGCAGAGCCGCAAAACTGTCGTCAGTGATCTTTTCACCGTTTACCCGGATGCGCTCGTTGATCCGCATCAGATGCGGCGAGGTATACAACCCCGTGCTCAATCCGGAAGTCCGCAAAATCGAAGCCAGCGTCGCCGCCGTCGAACCCTTGCCATTCGTCCCGGCAATCAGCACGCTAGAAAACCGCTGCTCGGGATGATCGAGCGCCCGCAGCAGAACCCGCATGTGATCGAGATCGAATTTCTGCGAAGGCGTCTGCGCCAGCTCGTGGCCAAGCGCAAACATGCGCGCAATTGCGGTTTCGTAGGACATAAAGAAGCTTTCAGCTATCAGCCGTCAGCTTTCAGCTCGTACATCAGATTATCAACTTGGAAGACGGGATTCGAAAGCGCAGCGGATGGAGGCCAGCGCCGCCTCGGTTTCGCTGAGAGCTGACAGGCGTTCTCACGCCGCCATAAAATCCAGCGCCCGACCAATGTAAGGCTTGAGTTCCTTGCGAGGCACCACCGCATCCAGCATGCCATGCTCCAGCAGAAATTCGCTGCGCTGAAATCCCGGCGGCAGTTTCTGCCGGATCGTCTGCTCGATCACCCGCGGCCCGGCGAACCCTATCAGCGCGCCCGGTTCGGCAATATTCAGATCGCCCAGCATGGCGAACGACGCGGTCACGCCTCCGGTGGTCGGATCGGTCAGCACAGAAATGTACGGCACCTTATCTTTATCCAGCCGCGCCAGTGCCGCCGAAATCTTCGCCAGTTGCATCAGGCTGACCACGCCCTCCATCATCCGCGCCCCGCCCGAAGCCGAAACAATAATCAGCGGCGTGTGCGAATCGAGCGACCGCTCCACCGCGCGCGTAATCATCTCGCCCACCACCGCGCCCATGCTGCCGCCAATGAACGCATACTCCATCACACTCAGGACCACCGGGCGTCCCAGCAGTTTGCCACGCGCATTGATCACCGCGTCTCGGAGCCCGGTGTCATGCTGCGCCTGCCGCAGGCGTGACGAATAAGGCTTCAAATCCACAAACTTCAAGGGATCGGTCGACGAGAGGTTCTCGTCGAACGTCTCATATTCATTGTCATCCAGCAGCAGGCCCAGCCGCGTCCGCGCGTCGATGCGAAAGTGTTTCTCGCACTTCGGACACACATTCAAATTCTCTTCCAGATCCTTTTTCCAGATGATCTGCCGGCAGCTCTCACACTTCACCCACAGCCCCTCGGTGCGCACCGTCTTCTCGCCCGAAGTATTCAGTTCCCCGGATTCGCGTTTGAACCAAGCCATAGAAGTTGCCAATACCTAGTATTCAATCCCTCGCTGCGCCATCACGCCTTTCTCGTAAGCGTGTTTCACCTGCCGCATCTCGGTCACCGTGTCGGCGGCCTCGACAATTGTGGGGTGTGCGTTCCTTCCCGTCAAGATGACGTGAACCGTCTCTGGTTTCTTCTTCAGGCTCTCCACCACTTTTGCCGGGTCCAGCATGCCATAGCTGATCGCATAGTTGATCTCATCCAGTATGACCAGATCCCACTCTCCGGACTGGATCGCCTTCTCGCCCTCTGCCCACGCCTCCTCGACCATCTTTACGTCTTCCGGATCAGGCTTTTCCGCGCCCACCTTCACAAATCCGCGTCCCATCTGCTTCATCACGAACTTGTCCCCAAAGGCTTTCACCGCATCCAGTTCCCCATAATGCCAGGAGCCTTTCAGGAACTGCAGCATCAGCACGCGCATCCCCTGGCCCACTGCACGCAAAGCTGTCCCCATCGCGGCAGTCGTTTTCCCTTTGCCCGGCCCAGTATTCACGATAATAAGACCGCGACGCACGTCAGCCATGATTGCAGGATGCCTGATTCTACTAGAACAGGGGGCAGTCGTTCGGGTGATCCCGAGTCCGGGGAAGAATCCAAGTTAGGACGAATCAGGAGAAGTACAATCTTTCCACGGAACTCCTGCATCCAACCCTCCGTATTCGGGTGCAAGCAGATCTCTGTCCGCTGGCAGACTGCGGAGGTCTCGTTGTGACGAACAAGTGTCTATTGTTATTGTTTTGCGTGCTCGCGGCCCTACCTGCATTTTCCGCGCAACACGTCGCCCTTCACCCCAGACCAGGCTTCGATTCCGGCGAGCAGGAAGTCATCCGCCAGATCGTCGATATGGAGCGCCAGGCCAAGGAAGCCAGCCTCCGCCGCGACGCCGATTTCTCCGTGCGCACCCTGGCAGAAGACTACGTCGCCATCACCCCGCTCGGCCAGGTCACGACTAAACAGGAAACCATTACGGCCCGCCGCAGTGGCCAACTCCGATACGAAGCCATGAATGTCACGGATATGGTCGTGCGAGTGTATGGCGACACAGCAGTGGTCACCGCCCGGGCCGACGTCAAAGGCCACCAGCTCGGCGAAGACTTCAGCGGACCCTATCGCTACACTCGAGTCTGGGTCCGCCGCAACGGACACTGGCAAACCGTAAGTTATCAGGCAACCGTCACGCAGTGAGGCACAAGGGCACAGTTCACTCAATGCCCCGAATGATAAGGATGCCCTTTCAGAATGGTGAACGCCCGGTAGACTTGCTCCAGCAAAACCACGCGAGCGAGTTCGTGTGGAAGCGTCATCGGGCCCAGTGAGTTCGTATGCTGCGCCGCGCCCCGCGCCGCATCGCTGAACCCGTCGGCTGGCCCCACGGCAAAAACCAGGGGCAGCGGATTGCGATCCTGATAATCCCCCAGAAACCGCGCGAACTCTTCTGAAGAGAACTGCTTCCCACGCGGGTCCACGAGCGCCAGCGTCGACTTCCCAGCGTTCGTTGTTTTGCTGGTCGTAGTTCTGCTGGTCGTTGTTCTGCTGGTCGTTGTTTTGCTGGTCATCATCTTGCTCGTCTTCGCCATCGCCAGCGGAGCCCGCCCGCACATTTGCAGAAGCGCAGCTTCATCGCGCAGCGCCAGCCCTTCCACCGGCGCGTAACGCGAAATCCTCTTCAGATACTCGTCCGTGAGCGACTGGATCGCCGGCTCTTTCGTCTTTCCCATCCAAGCGATTTTGATTTTCACGGAAGATTAAGTGGATAACGAGACTTACGCTCTCTTGCGGCGAGGAGCGGCCGCGGCAGTGCGCTTGCGTGGCGCAGTCTTTGCCTTGGACGCCGTTTTCGATCTTGGCTTGGGCTTCAACTCCGAGGGCTCCAGCCGCCTGGCCGTCTTCCACAGGCGCTCCAGATCGTAGAACTTGCGCGCCTTCTCGGAAAACACGTGCACCACAAAATCAACGTAGTCGACCAGGATCCACTCGCCTTGGCGGTAGCCTTCGACGTGCGCCGGCCGCACGCCCGTCGACTTCAGGCGCAGCTCCACCTCGTCGGCAATGGCCTGGACCTGCCGCGGGTTCGTGCCGCTGCACAGCACAAAATAGTCGGTAAAGGCTCCCGACCCCTTTTCCATTTCCAGGATGGAAACTTCTTCGGCTTTCTTGTCGAGGCAGGCCTGAATGGCGGCTGCCACCTGTAGCTTCAGTTCGCTTTTTTTCATGCAGAGAGTCGGTTGGTCGTGATTCGTTGGATCAAATTCGTTGGTTCAGCGTGAGCTGAGATCTAATTGTAAACGACAGTTGCGTACCGCGTTTTCCACGCAGGTTTAGTGTTTCTTGTACAGTCCCACTTTCTTGATGTAGTCCGCAACGGAAGCCTCTACAAAGCGGCCGAGCGGCTTGCCGGCGGCCGCAGCCTGGCGAATCTCCGTAGAAGAAATCGGCTGGTAAACCTGGTCGAGCAGATGGATGGTCACGCCCTTCAGCACCAGATCCCCGCTGGCCGCCTGCTTTTGAAACGGTCGCGTCACCTCCTGCCGCGGCCGCAGGCTGGCAGGCAGTGCATTCGCCACGTCGGCCAGCGAGTAGCCGGGCCGGCTCGCCACTACAAACTCACACTCCCGAAACAGCGCTTCTGCCTGATGCCACTTCGCAATTTCCTCAAAGGCATCGATGCCGATGAGCAGGAACAGCCGGTCCGCCTTCTTGAACGACTGCTTGAGCCGTTTGACGGTATCGATAGTGTAGTTCGGATTCGAAGGGCGAGTCTTGCCTTTGCCCGGGCTGACGAAGTCAAAATCTTCCGGCGCTTCCAGCAACGAAGGCGAGAAGTCCTTCTGCCCGGCCGTGGCCAGGGCAATCATGGCATAACGATGCGAAAACGCCGACAAGGGCTGGCTCTGCTTGTGCGGCGGAACGTTGGCAGGCACGAAGAGGATGCGTGAAAGCTGACAGCGTTCGCTCGCAGCTCGCGCCAGCGCGAGATGCCCGCGATGAATGGGGTCGAAAGTGCCGCCGAAAAGGCCAATATTCATGCGCCGCTAGTGTCTTCGTTTGTTGCATCGTTTGGCAAGCTCAACGTGCCACCCATGAATCGTCTTCAAGCGGCGCAGCTGGCAGTTGCGAGTACCCAGTACCCAGTCAACGCACGAGTGTTTCTACTCGGTACTAGCTGCTGGGTGCTAGGTACTCGGGATTCAATCCCTTCTCTAGGCGACAGTTTCCATGGGCATTGTCCGATCGTCCATCGTCGCCTTGTCTGTTTGGACCTAGAGTTAATCCCCGATGAATACATGGGTTCCGCGAATCTGGAATGAACTCCTGTAATCTCGCGTGTTAACAAACTTGGGACTACCATGGTTTACATGCGAGTAACCCTCCCCCTACTCCGCATTCAGCCGGCCCGTGCGTCGATTCTGCGCTACGGGGTCGCGGTGTTCAGCACCACCCTGGCGCTGATTCCGGTGCTTCTGCTTCCTAACATTGCGGAAAGCCGGCTCGCGGTATTCGCCGTGGCCGTGATGGTGAGCGCGTGGTATGGCGGCTGGAAACCCGGGCTGGTCGCCACTTCTTTCGCTCTTACGGTCAGCGCCTACTTCTCCTTTTCCGGAGAACACACGCCGGCGCAATACCGCTCGACCATGATCCGGCTGACTCTGTTCGTTGTGCTGGCGGCGCTAATCTGCTGGTTCAACGCAGCCCTGCGCGCCTCCCAGGAAGGACTGCGCCGCTCCGAAATTAATTTCCGGTCGCTCGTGACTAATGCTCCTTACGGAATCTGCCGCTGCGATTCCACGGGCCAGTTGCTGGACGTGAATCCCGCACTGCTCGCGATGCTGGGATATTCTTCACCCAAGGAAGTGGTCGGGAAACATCTCGGAACCCTTCACGCCGACACGCTGCAGTGGTTCGAACTGGCGGATTATTTGCGCTCGGCGGCTGCCTTCAACGGACTAATCGCCGAATGGAAGCGCAAAGACGGCACCGCCACGGTGGTTCGCGTCTCCGGCCGCGCCGTCTCTGACGGCGGCAAGGGACGAACCTTCGAACTGTTCGCCGAAGATGTGACCGAACGCCGCGCGCTGGAGCAGCAGCTCCGGCAGTCACAAAAAATGGAGGCTGTAGGAAGACTCGCGGGCGGCATTGCGCACGATTTCAATAACCTGTTGATGGTGATCTCCGGCTATTCGGAATTTCTGCTCGACCGGCTCGGTCCGGATCCTGCGGTGCGCGGCCCGGCCCAGGAAATTGCCGGCGCAGCGGGACGCGCCACGTCGCTCACCCGCCAGCTGCTCGCCTTCAGCCGCAAGCAAATGCTGGCGCCGAAAATTCTTGACCTGAATGGAGTGGTCACGGAAAACCTGAAGATGCTCACCCGCGTAATCGGAGAGGACATCGACCTGGTAATGGTTCCGGCTACTGGTCTGGGCGCGGTGCGCGCCGACTCGGGGCAGATCGAGCAGGTCATCATGAATCTTGCCGTGAACGCGCGCGATGCCATGCCTGCGGGAGGCAAGCTCACCATCGAGACCTCCAACGTATCGCTCGATGAGGAATACGCCCGTTTTCACGCGCCGCTGCGTCCGGGGAACTACGTGATGCTCGCCATCAGCGACACTGGCGCGGGCATGGATTCCGAAACTCAATCCCATATCTTCGAGCCTTTCTTTACCACCAAGGGGCCGAAAGGCACGGGGCTGGGGCTCTCCACGGTCTACGGAATCGTGAAGCAGAGTGGCGGTTACATCTGGGTTTACAGCGAGGCGGGCAAGGGCACGACGTTCAAGATCTATTTACCCCGCGTCGCGGAACCGGCCGAAAGTCCCGAGCAGGTCGCCGTGGCGGCGGAATCCGCAGCCACCGAACCCGGCACGGAAACCATCCTGCTGGTTGAGGACGAGGCCAACCTGCGCTACCTGGCCCGGCAATTCCTCGAGAAGCAGGGTTACCGCGTAATCGAGGCCGCCGACGGCGCAGTCGCGATGCAGATCGCAGTCGCGCACGAAGGAACCATTCATCTGCTTCTGACCGACGTGATCATGCCGGGCATGAACGGACGCGAACTGGCGCAGCGCATTTCCGAAATTCGTCCCAACGTTAAGATCCTCTACATGTCCGGTTACACGGAAAATGTGATCGGGCGCAATGGCACGCTGGACGCGGGTGTACGCCTGCTCCAGAAGCCCTTCAGCCTGCACAATCTGAAAAACAAAGTTCGCGAAGTGCTCGATTCAAGTCCGTTCCCCCAGGAGGTTGCCATGTCCACTCAAACCGCTCATGCCAAGACTGCGCAATTGCCGCACCAAATGCCGCCGTCGCGCGCGCAACGTTTTCAACTTCACCTGCCGTTAAAGTACCGCCGCCTCAACGAAGAAAAATGGCATGACGGCGAGACCAAGAACATCAGCCGCTCCGGCCTGCTGTTTCAGGCGGAAGACCTGTTGCAGCCGAATGTGATCCTGGAAATCAATCTGGTGCTGCCGGCAGAGATTGCCGGACTTTCGCCCACCGAAGTGATTTGCAAGGGAGAAGTCGTGCGTACGGTCGAATCGAACGGCGATAAAATGCCTCCCGCGCTGGCCGCGAAGATTCTTCAGTATCACTTCCAGCACGGTTCGCAATTGCCGCGGGCGTAAAACAAGTACCCAGTACCTGGTACCTAGTACCTAGTTAAATCGGTTTTCTCTGTACTGGGTACTAGGTACTAGATGTCAGCGCCTGCTCGCGCAACGCGTCCACTTCCTTGGCCATGGCGAACTTCAGTTCTTCAATTCCCTTGCCAGTGACGGCTGAAACCTCGTAGAGCTTCCGCTTGTGCTTCTTGCAGTAACGCTTCAGCGCCGCGACTTTGTCCTTGTTGGCCACATCAATCTTCGACGCCACCATGATCATCGGCTTTTCTTCCAGATGAGCGCCGAAGCTGGCCAGCTCTCCAAGAATCACCTCGACATCTTTCACAACATCAGGCCGGCCGCTCGCGTCCGACACATCGACCAGATGAACCAGCAGGCGCGTGCGCTCGATGTGCCGCAGGAACTGCGTGCCCAGGCCAGAACCGGTGTGCGCGCCCTCGATCAATCCTGGAATGTCGGCGACCACGAAACTGATTTCGTTCCTGGGATCGCCCACCGCAACGACGCCAAGATTGGGTTGCAAAGTAGTGAAAGGATAGTCGGCGATTTTCGGGCGTGCCGCCGAGATGCGCGATATCAGCGTGGATTTACCGACGTTCGGATAGCCGACCAGGCCAACATCCGCCAGCAACTTCAATTCAAGCCGGTAGTTGTGTTCTTCGCCGGGGCGTCCATCCTCGTGCTCGCGCGGCGCCTGATGCACCGAAGTTGCGAAACGAGCGTTTCCGCGCCCACCGCGGCCGCCGCGGGCAATCACCACGCGCTGATCCGGCGCCGAAAAATCGAACACTTTCTCGCCGGTTTCCTCGTCGTACACGATCGTCCCGACCGGAACTTTGAGAAGAATGTCTTCCCCTTCGCGTCCGCTCTTATTCGAACCTTCCCCGTGGCGGCCGCGCTCCGCCTTGTATTCGGGATTGAATCGGAAATGCACCAGCGTGTTATGCCGCTCGCTGGATTCCATGATCACGTCTCCGCCCTTGCCGCCGTCGCCGCCGGAAGGGCCGCCGCGCGGAACATATTTCTCGCGACGGAACGCCATGCAGCCATTGCCGCCGTCGCCGGCCTTAACCCGAATTCTTGCCTCGTCAATGAACATGGTTGCTATGATCGCCTGCAAAACAAAAAGCCTCGTCCCGAAGGCGAGGCCGTGTGGCGCGACTCACCCGCCCGCGACTGCCGGCGGTGTACGCGAACTACTCCGCAACTTCCATCGGTTCGACCATCACGAACTTGCCCATCGAGCCCTTGTTCAGGAACTTGATGCGTCCCGTGATCTTGGCAAACAAAGTATCGTCTTTGCCGCGGCCGACGTTCAGCCCCGGCTTCACGCGAGTGCCGCGCTGCCGCACGATGATCGTACCGCCGGGCACGATCTGCCCGCCGAATGCCTTGAATCCCAGCCGCTGCGCGTTCGAGTCGCGCCCGTTTCGTGAAGTGCCTTGTCCTTTTTTATGTGCCATGATTCAGCTCTCAATCCTGAAAGTAGCACCGGCAAAAGCAGCGCCGGGCAAAAGTAGCGCCGGCGTCCCCGCCGGCTGTCGCGAGGGCATCTTGCCCTCGCAGCCTATTTCTTCTTCGATGAAGTCTTCTTAGCAGCCCTCTTCTTCGGCGCAGCCTTCTTCTTGGCGTGTCCCTTGGCGTGCTTCACTTCAGCACCGTGCTCTTCCTCGTGAGCTGCTGCCGTCTTCTTCGGCTTGGGCTGCTTCTTTTCTAGCACCGGAGCCTTGAAGCTTTGACCATCAAACGCGATCTCAGTAATGCGCACTGCAGTGTAGGACTGACGGTGCCCGCGCAACTTCTTATATTGTTTCTTGCGCTTGTAATGGAAAACCAGAATCTTCGCGCCGCGTCCTTCTTCCACGAGTTCGCCGACCACCCGCGCTCCGGCTTGCGGCTTGCCGATCTGGCCTTCGCCGCCCGACACTGCCAGTATCTCGGGGAACTCCACCTGGCCATCGGTGCCTGTCGCCAGTTTCTCCACTCGAATCACATCTCCGGGCGCCACCCGGTACTGCTTGCCGCCGGCGCGGATAACCGCGTACATACGTCTGCCTCCGTCAAAATATCGTGAAAGTCAGCATCCCACCGAACCCATGCGCACACGGGCGCAACTCCTGGGGTCCGCAGCGGTAAACTTCCCGCCGAACGCTCTTGCTGAACTTCTTCTGCTTGCTGTGTTTTCCGCCGCGGCGCTTGAAGCCGGGGCGAGCCTCCCCAGAACGGGTCGGCGAGTACAGGCAAACTCAACTATTCTAGCGTGCGCTGTGGAAATCGGTCAATGCGCGCTTGGCGGATCGGCCGTCATTGTGCGAGAATTCGGCCAAATTTCCGAGGAGCCAATCATGAAACGCGTCTCCCTTCTGCTGTGCCTGCTCGCTCTCGCTCTTTCCGCCATCGCGCAGCCGCCTCAGTCAGCCGCAAAGAAATCCGCGGCCCCGGCTCCTCCCGACAGAGCCTGTCTGCAGAGGATCTGGGACAACTGGGCCACACTCGACCCGGCTAACGCCGCCAAATTCTACGCCAGCGGCCCGCACACATTCTTCGACATCGCCCCTTTGAAATACGGAAGCTGGGACGAATATGCCGCGGGGTCGAAGGCTCTCTTGTTGAACTACAAGAGCGCGAAGTTCACACTGAATGATGACCTCGCCATCCATCCGCACGGAGATCTGGTCTGGGCGACTGCGACCGTCAGCGAACAGATGACGACGAAAGCGGGAAAGGTCGAGATGGGCAACTTCCGCTGGACGGTGGTTCTTGAGAATCAGGACGGCAAGTGGCTGACAGTTCACGAACACGTCTCCGAGCCACTGCAGTAGGCGGATTCCTGATCGAAGACCGGCTTCCGCGCAGGGGGGGACGATTACCTCTGTAATCCCCGGTAACCTGAGTTCTCTTGCAGAAACAACTTCGCTGCGCCAGTGTTTATACAAACGAACTGTAGGAGATTTCCATGCGCAACCGAATCGTCGTTGTGACTTCGCTTTTCCTGTTCTCTATCGCGAGCTGGAGCCAGCAGCAGCCTGCCGCAAGCAGCGCGCCAGCGGGCGCGCAGCAGAGCATGCCCGGCATGGATATGCCGGGTCATGACATGTCGAACATGAGCATGCAAGACATGCCCATGAAAGACATGCCCATGGGCGACAACGACGCGAGCGCGCACGCCATGCATTCCATGGAGGGCCACATGGATATGGGCCCGCACATGAAGATGACCGCCCTGCGCCCGGCGAAGCCCGGCGATGCCGAGCGCGCCAAAGAAGTGGTGGAGGAAGCGCGCAAAGCCTCCGAGCACTACACCGACTACCACGTTGCGCTGGCCGAGGGCTTCAAGATTTTCCATCCCGAATTTCCGCAGAAGATGTATCACTTCACCAATTACCGATACGCCATGGAAGCGGCTTTCCATTTCAATCCCGAGCACCCGACGTCGCTGCTCTATGAAAAGCATGGCGACGATTACAAGCTGATCGGTGTGATGTACACGGCGCCGAAGCGGCTCACCGAAGATGAACTGGACCAGCGCATTCCGCTCAGCGTGGCACAATGGCACGAGCACGTGAACTTCTGCGCCGCGCCTCCGGATCGTCGCGGAGAAGGGTTATTGCCGCATCCGCAGTTCGGCTTAAGAGGATCGATCACCACGCAGGAAGCCTGTGATGCCGCAGGCGGAACGTTTCATCCTGTTATCTTCAACTGGATGGTGCACGTCTACCCGTTCGAAAAAGATCAGGCCAACATCTGGTCGGTGGAGCGCCAACACGGCGACGCCGATTAAGCCGGGCGATAGTTTCCCGGGCCCAGCCACACAGAACACGCCGAAGCTGTTCCATCCGGCGAAAACACATTTACCTTAATTCTTCACTTCATTTTTTCTTGCTACCGGAAGTGTGCACTCCTCGTCCAAACACGTGTAATCGAAAATGTGGAACTTTCGGTGAAGCGGCTCCGTAGTAGAAGAAGGCGGCCGGCGCAGAGGTGAAGCCGGCGGCATTACATAACGCAGATTCTTGCGGGGTTCGGGGATTCTCTCACACTCGGTTTGGCGGCCCAGGTGAGAAAACCCCCGTGTACAGCGCGACCGGCCCGGCGTGTGTGCCGAGTTTATCGGCTAAACCCCAACCGCTGCATTGTAGGCGATTCGCGGCAAAACACAATGGTTTTCTCGCGCAAGTCGTGAACCGGGCCGCCCTAACCGTTCTCCGACGAGATTCGGAGAAGAAAAAGGAGCAGTCATGAAGTTCGCGACCGTGTCGAAGAGTCTGGTGCTGGGATTGGCTTTGCTGTTGGCCTCGAGCGCCTTTGCCGCAACGAAGGGCAGCCTGCAAATCAGCAAACCTGTGAACGTCAACGGAACAACCTTGAAGCCGGGAGATTACAAAGTTCAGTGGGAAGGCGCCGGCCCCAACGTTGAGGTGAGCATTCTGCAAGGCAAGAACGTGGTAGCAAAAGTGCCCGCACGTGTCGTCGAACTGCCGACGGCATCTAACAGCGACGCTGCCGTGACCCATGCCAATGAGAGTGGTCCCAACACGCTGGCCGGCCTCCGCTTCGAAGGCAAGAAAATTGCCCTCGAGCTGGGTGAAGCCAGCGACGGAATGCAGTCGGGTTCGAGCAAGTAACTGCGTGGGCTGACGTTCAAAGACACACTTGTCATCCTGAGCGAAGCGAGGGATCCTGGTTGGTGCCCGCGCCGGCAGTATAGGCGCTTACGGGCAAAGACCAGGATCCCTCGCTTCGCTCGGGATGACACTTTTTGTGCGCGGGAACAGCCCCGGAGCAGTTTCAGTTGGGCGAAGCCAGAACGTCGTCGTAGTAGTTGAGCAGGGCCCGGCGCGGCTTCGCTTTCAAACCCTTCAGCGGAACTTTCTGCTCGACCGAGTTGTTCCCGGCAAGCTTCGCGCGGCCCAGAAAGAGCATGCCCCCGTCCGCCAGCTCCAGGTAGATCGGCACCAGCATGTGGAAGTCGTCTTTCACATTGGACTGCGTAACCTTGAAACTGAAGACGACGTTACCATCGGCTCCAGTATCGAACGAAGAGTCGAGCTTGTAAGTGGGCAACTGCGTGCCGTAGACGTATTGGTTGAAGAACCAATCCATTTTCTGGTTCCCCTCCAGGTCCATCTCGCGCGTCATGTGCTTCTCCACCATTGCTTTGAAGTCTTCGGTAGTGGCGGTCTTGCCGGCGTAGGTTTTTACGAAATCCTGCATCATCTCCTTGAAGCGCTGATCGCCGGTTCGGTTGTCGTGCATCATCATCCGGATCATGTGCAGGATGTAGGCGCCCTTTGGATAGATCAGGCGACGCGTCAATTCAAAACCGGTTCGCGAATTGCTCATGCGGTATCCCATGGTGACCGGCCCGGCATCAATCGCCCGGAAACCTTCCGCGTTGCGCTCCAGCAGCAGCTCGCGCTCATCGTTCCAGAAGCTGATGAACTTCTGCTGGCTTTTCTCAATGAACGAGAGATAAATCGAGGCTGACATTTCGGCAAAGCCTTCGCTCATCCATTGATCGCGGTAGGATTCGAAGCCCACGGTGTGGCCCCACCACTGGTGAGCTACTTCGTGCGGCGTGACGACCTTCCAATATCCGCGATCGCCAAAATCCATTCCCAGTTGGTGACGAACCGTGGTGTCGAAGAAATAGCACATGGGAATCCACACCAGCTCCGGCCAGGATTGCCCGTACCTGCAGTCGGTTTGCTGTGTGATTGCGAGATGCTTGAAGGAAGACGGGCCGAAGTAGTCGGAATAGACTTCGGTCGCGAGTTCGCCTTCGGCCAGCGCTTTCTTGATGAGGCCGGTGGTGCTCATGGCTCCCAAGGTAGACCCCATCTCCATGTGGGATCCCATGGTCGGCAAGTCGCTACGATGTTGCAGATCTTCGACCCAGCTCGGGGGATCCTGGTTGGCAAACGATTGCACAAGGACTTCTGGTTTGGTGAGCTTGACTTCCTCTTCTTTGAATCTGCCGAAATTGAATCCCGCTACGGTTTGCGGGGCTTCACTCTTCCATACCGTCACGTTCTGGCCGCCATCGTTCGTCTCGCTGACCAGTTCCCCGGTTGCAGCAATCTTCATTCCCTTTGGAATGTGAAATGTCATGTCATAGCTGACGCGATCGCCAAACGAGGAGTTGGGATACCAGTCCTCACGGGCGATGGGGAAGTAATTGCCTCCGCCTTCGTCAGACACTGCCTCCTTGCCGCCGTAGGTTGTGGTGATCGTGAATTTGTCGCCCGCGGCTAGAAGCTTGGGAAGGATCACGGAGAAATCCGCATCTTCATGCTTGTCTTCCTGAATGAAGGCCAGGGCTTGTCCGTCCGCGGTGACGTTCTGCACTCGCAACGTGGGAAACAAATTGAAAGGGATCACGCGCGAACCATTGACTCGCACCGCAAACGTGGTGGTGGCCTTCCCCGTAAGGCTGGCATTTTTTTCGATGGTGGTGTCGAGCACCTGATGCTCAATGTGGATATGGCCACCGGCGCCCCGTCCGCGCCCGCTTGCCAGGGGAAACGCCGCCCACACTCCATACCGGTTCTCGTCGTAGGTCATCAACCCGACTTCCTCGTGCATGAGATAACCCGGCCCATGCGGGTCGACGACGAAGATTTCCTTGTCGTTGTAGCGTTTGCCATGGACGAAAGCCACAAACAGCCGGCCGGGCTCCGGACTGAGCACATCCTGCAGGACGCGCGCGTCCAGGTTGTACCTCAGGAGTTGGGCGTGGCGCATTGCATTCTGGCTGTCTTTGAGCAACCCGTTGTCGCAGCCACCCGAGGCCGCACTGCCGGCTTTCTTGATCTCGTCATACGTCGAGTCGGTGAAGCGCAGCACCAGGTGGTTGAAGTTTTCGCTGAATTCATTCTCCTTGGTCAGCAGCTTCAGCATGCCCACCTCAGAGGGCGGAGGCGTGATCACGAAGTTGCCATCACCCACGAAGACGGCTCCCGTCACTTTGCCTTGCACCGGCGCGACGAAGCAAACCGTGCCGGAACGCAGGTGGAAGGTCCCGGCATCGCGCTTGAGGTCAAGATTGCTGACGGTAACCGATTCGCCTCCCAGCGTGAGGTTGCGCAGTGCTTGATACGTGGGATCGGAGTTAGGGCCAGGCGCGGCGTTCTGCGCCACCGCGGGAAAGACCGCAAGCAACAACGTGGACAGCAGCAGAGACGCTTTGATCGAAGCAAGTGGGCGGACAAGAGACACTACTGCCAAATGCGCGACAGGACGAAGTGACGGCATGAAACCTCCCGGGGGGAAGGAGAGTGGGTATTATGCCGGGTTTGGGGGGAAATGCAAGTGCCAGGTAATACTAGGGTTCGCCGCCGTGTTTCCCCGATTTGGTTTCGGAGATCTGATAAATCGACCGCCTTGTGACACTCGTCACATCTTAGCCACTCCATTGAATATAGAGATTCGTATCAGGGCGCGCCTTCAGGCGTGCCGAAACCAAGCAGAGAGGAAGAAGCCGGCTTTAGCCGCTGTGGTATGTCAATTCCAGCTCGTCACGCCGATCCGATGCGCGCGACTGCCAGCGCTCGAACTTTCTTCGTTACGTCCTCGATCTCGGACAAGCGAAATCTTCTTCAGTCGGAACGGTCTGCTGGACGATTCGTGCGCGTGCTGTACGACTACTGCGGCCAGCGCAAATTCCGGCTCCATGAATTCGTAGTCGTGCCCGATCACTTCCATGCTCTGCTCTCGGTTGGGTCTGACGTGACGATTGAGCGGGCAGTGCAATTCATTAAGGGAGGGTTTGCGTTTCGAGCAGGACGGGAGTTTGGGTTCATCGCACCAGTCTGGCAGAAAGGCTTCTCGGAAGTACGGATCCGCGATGCCGATGCGTTCCTGAAAACCAGAGAATACATTCGGAACAACCCTGTGGTGCGGCATATTGTCGCCGAAGCAAGGCAGTACGCTTACTCATCGGCCTACAGGATTTGAACTCGACCCCGTACCGAACGGGCTAAAGCCCGTCTCTGAGTTCGGATTGGATCGGTATGGCTGAAGCCATACCCTGACACGAACCGACGGCTTGTACCACAGCAGTAATCAAAGCAACTGACGACTGCCCTTCAGTACTTCGGCACCTTCGGATCCACGCGATCCGACCAAGCCGTGATCCCGCCGGCCAGGTTATGAACTTTCGTGAAACCGGACTGCTGCAGGAAGGCCACTGCCTTGGCGCTGCGGCCTCCCATTTTGCAGTGGACTACGATTTCGCGGCTGGAATCGAGTTCGTGCACGCGCTTGGGCAGGTCATTCAGCGGAATCAGGTGTCCGCCGATGTTGCAGATCTGATATTCGTGGGGTTCGCGCACGTCGAGGACGAAGAGATCCTCTTTCGCATCCAGACGGCGCTTCAACTCCTCGACTTGAATTTCCGGAACACCTGATCCCACCGGTTTTTCCTCCCCGCGAATGCCGCAAAATTGGTTGTAGTCTATCAGCTTGGTGACCGTGGGATGGGTGCCGCAGACCGGGCACTCGGGATTTTTGCGCAGCTTGAGTTCGCGGAACTTCATGCCCAGCGCGTCAATCAGCAGCAAGCGTCCGATGAGCGGCTCGCCCACGCCGAGAATCAGCTTGATTACTTCGGTGGCCTGCATCACTCCCACCAGGCCGGGCAGAATGCCCAGCACTCCGCCTTCGGCGCAGGATGGAACCAGCCCCGGCGGTGGCGGCTCGGGATAAAGGCAGCGGTAGCAGGGGCCGTCTTTGGTGGCGAACACACTCGCTTGCCCCTCAAAGCGAAAGATTGATCCGTAGACGTTCGGCTTCCCCGTGAGCACGCAGGCATCATTCACCAGGTAGCGCGTGGGAAAATTGTCGGTGCCGTCGGCGATGATGTCGAAATCGCGGAAGAGTTCGAGCGCGTTTTCGCTGCTCAGGCGCATGTCGTACTTCTGCAGATTCAGAAACGGATTGATCGCCGTCAGCTTGTCGGCCGCAGAATCCAGTTTCTTACGCCCTACGTCTGCGGTCGAGTGGATGATCTGGCGCTGCAGATTCGTGTAATCGACCACATCGAAATCGACCAGGCCCAGCGTGCCCACGCCGGCGGCCGCAAGATATAAGGCGAGCGGCGAGCCCAAGCCTCCGGTGCCGATGCAGAGCACGCGCGCCGCTTTCAGCTTCTGCTGCCCCTCCATGCCGACCTCGGGCATGATCAGGTGGCGTGAGTAGCGCAGGATTTCATCCTTGCTCAGGGTTGCCGGAATTTCGATCGTTGTAGCCATAAAGTCCTCAATAGAAATTTGGGTTTTCGTGGAGCGCCGGAATTCGGAAGCTACCAGCAGGAAGGGCAACAACAGCGGCTTGTGGCGGGAGGCTTCAACTCTATGATCCTTAGTGCTGGGCCCATCAGGCAGCGCCTCCGGCAATAGAAGGCACGATGGAAATGTTATCACCTTCCTTCAGCGCGGTCGCCTCTTTCTGCAGGTAACGAATGTCTTCATCGTTCACGTAGAGGTTGACGAAGGCGCGCAGCTTGCCCTCTTCGGTGTAAAGATGCCGGCGCAGATCAGGATGCTGGGCCACCAGCGCGTTCATGGCTTCGGCCACGGTAGCGGCTTTCACGTCGATGGTCGATTGCTTGCCCACATACTGGCGCAAAGGCGTAGGAATGTGAATCTTGCTCATGGGTCTAAGAATAAAGGATGCGGTGGAGAATAGGAAGATTCACAGCCGCGAGTTCGGGCGCGGAGAGGCCAAACGCGGCGATGGTCCGGCTGCCGTAGAATGAAAGGACACAAGAGAACGACAAGGGAGAAACTACCATGACGATTTTTGATCCGGCTCGGGGCAGAATTATTGATGGTGGAGGCGGGCATGGCGGCGGACTGTTGCGGTTGATCGGACTCGGCATCGCCGCATTTTTGCTGGTGATTTTACTGTTCAGCGCCGTGACCAGGGTGGGAACGGGGCATGTCGGCGTGCTCACGCTGTTCGGCAAGGTGCAAACCGGCGAGACTTTGGGTGAGGGCATTCACCTGATCAATCCTCTGAAGGCTAATAATGAACTTTCCATCCAGACGCAGACCCTGAAGGAATCTGCCAGCGTACCCTCGAGCGAAGGCCTGATGATGAGCCTCGATACTTCGCTGATTTACCATCTCAATCCCGACCACGCCTCCGATGTTTTCCAGAAAATTGGCGCCGACTACGAAAACGTCGTGGTCGAGCCCACCCTCCGCTCCGCCATCCGCGAAGCCACGGCCTCGCATACCGCCAACGCCCTCTACACCGGCGAACGCGAAGAGGTGGCCAAGCAGATTTTCGACCAGGTCAGCGCTCAGCTCACCCCTCGCGGCCTGATCGTTGAGAAAGTTCTCCTGCGCGACATTCAACTCCCGGCAACGCTCAAGGCCGCCATTGAGGCCAAACAGCAGGCCGAGCAGGAATCGCTGGCCATGAGTTTCCGCCTGCAGAAAGAAACTCAGGAGGCGCAGCGCAAGCGCATCGAAGCCGCCGGCGTCCGCGACTTCCAGCAGATTGTGGCGCAAGGCATTACGCCGTCGTTGCTGGAGTGGAAGGGCATTGAGGCTACCGAGAACCTGGCCAAGAGCGCGAACTCGAAAGTCGTGGTAATCGGCAACAGCAAGAACGGGCTGCCGCTGATTCTGGGGCAATAGGTCTTCGGGCTTCGGCCTTCGGGCTTCGGACCCCGGTCTTGGATTTCTTTCATCACCAATCTTTGCGCTTAACGCCTGAGACCCGTCGCCTATGCTCTGAGACCCAAGTCAAACGCTGCTAACATGACACCGTGCCTGCCCTGCTCGAAGTTCGCCACCTGAACATTGAGTTCCCAACGGCCGCCCTGCGGGCGGCTGGACGGGCGGGAGCGCCCGTCCCCACACGAGGGCTTCCTGCCGTCCGCGATGTCAGCTTTTCCATCGCTCCCGGCGAAGTTCTCGGGCTTGTCGGCGAATCGGGCTCCGGCAAGTCGATCACATCCCTCGCGATCATGCGGCTGCTGCCACCACAGGCGCGGGTTTCGGGCGAGATTTTGTTCGCAGAGAACGGCGCCGCACGGAATCTTCCAGCCTTGTCCGATGACTCAATGCGCCAGCTGCGCGGATCGCGGATCGCCATGATCTTTCAGGAGCCGATGACCGCGCTCAATCCCGTGATGCGAGTCAGCGACCAGATCGCCGAAGCGGTGCGGGCTCACGGTACGCGCTCGAAGAATGAGGCGGCGCGGCTTGCGGTGCAGGCCATGGCTGACGTTGCCATCCCTGAACCTGATCACCGGGCGCGTGATTATCCGCATCAGCTTTCTGGTGGGATGCGGCAGCGGGTGATGATCGCCATGGCGATCGTGAATCGACCGCAGTTGCTGATTGCCGACGAGCCCACCACTGCGCTTGATGTCACCATTCAAGCGCAAATCCTCGAACTGCTCGCTGACCTGCGCAGCAAGTTTGGCCTGGCCATGCTCTTCATCTCGCACGATCTTGCTGTGGTTTCGCAGGTCGCTGATCGCGTAGCTGTGATGTATGCCGGCAGCGTGGTGGAACTGGGAACGAAGCAGGAAATTTTTCGGGCTCCCGCTCATCCTTATACTCGCGGACTGCTAGAGGCCGTGCCCGATCTGAAAACGGATCGGAGGCTTCCGCTTGGCACTATCGAAGGCACGGTCCCGCCACTGCAGAACATGCCGCCGGGCTGCGCTTTCGAACCGCGCTGCGGCTTCCGCGTGGCCGAATGTGCCCGCGAATTGCCGCCGCTGGTAGAGGTTGCCCAGGGGCACTGGGCTCGGTGCCCGGTGGTCAATGCGAGATAACGATGGCGTAGTAACTCCAGCCGGTCTATCCCTTCCGTTGCCGCTCGTTCTATAATCGCGACTTTGTCTGGTGCCTCATTGCGCATACTGCTGCTTAGCGATATTCACGCCAACCTCGAAGCGCTGGAAGCCTGCATGGCGGCGGCTCCGGCGTACGATTTCGTGGCCAACCTGGGCGACATCGTGGGCTACGGAGGCTCTCCCAATGAAGTGATCGACCGCTCGCGCTCCCTGGGCAAGATTTTCGTGCGCGGGAACCACGACAAAGCTGCGACCGGCCTGCTCGACTTGGATGACTTCAACCCTCTGGCCGCCATCGCCGCAACCTGGACGCGGGATCAGTTAAGCCCCGAGCATCACGATTGGCTGCACGCGCTGCCGCAAGGCCCGCTTTCGCTCGAGGGCTTTCCGCATGTGCAACTGGTTCACGGCTCGCCGGGCGACGAAGATGCCTACATCGTTTCGATCGGCGATGCGTTAGTGCCTCTGCTCGCACTCACCACGCCGCTGACTTTCTTCGGCCACACTCACCTGCAGGGGGGATTCTTCGCCAACGGTTCCAGTGCCGATGGCTTTCGTCCGGAATATCGCACGGTCGGGCAAGCCGAGACGGTCTCGTTGCAACTGAAGCCGAACACGCGTTACATGATCAATCCGGGCTCGGTCGGACAGCCGCGCGACGGGGACTGGCGCGCGGCTTTCGCGCTGTTTGATACGGAGGCCCAGGTCGTTCACTTCCATCGCACGCCCTACAATCTGAAAGCCGCGCAGGAGCGGATCCTCTCCGCAAACCTGCCCGCCCGCCTGGCCACGCGCCTCGCCGCCGGCCGCTAAGCTCACAGGATGGCCCCGTTGTAAACTCGGAGGCATGCCTTCTTCCCGTGGTGCCGGCACCAAACCTCTGTTTCCCCGTCACGAAGAGTCTCGCCGCGAAAATCCTCCCGAGCACTACCTCATCGCTCACAGCGACGGCGGGGCGCGCGGCAACCCCGGCCCCGCTGGCTATGGCGTCGTAATCCAGGACGAGTCGGGACGCAAGGTCGCCCATCTCAGCGAATACCTCGGTCACCAGACGAATAATTTTGCCGAGTATCAAGGCCTGATTGCTGCTCTCGAATACGCCATCGAGCACGGGCCTAAGGCTCTGAAGCTCATCAGCGATTCCGAATTGCTGGTGCGTCAGATCAAAGGCATTTACAAAGTGAAGAACGCAACGCTGAAGGACCTGCATGCCCGCGCCAAAGAATTGATCGCGCAACTGGAATGGTTCTCGATCGGGCACGCTCTCCGCGAACACAATCGTGACGCCGACCGGTTGGCCAACGAAGCCATGGACAAAGGCATGGGGCGAGCGGCTAGAAGTTAGGAATTCGTTCACTCCGCAGCCGAAGTGTGGTCGTGCACGATCTTCCATCCCGCATCAGGAAATTTGCGCAGCACCAGCGTGAACAATCCGTTCGGAGTCTTGCCGTCGGGCATGGTCAACTTCCACGAACCTCGGACAAAGGCTGAATCCTGGCTTAGCACGTCGACGCGCAGGGCGGAGAATTCCAGCTTTCCCATTTCGTGGCCGGGACTCGCGTAGTTCGCGAGATAACGCTGAAGCGTAGCGTCCCACCCGTCTCGCTCTTTTCCCTGGGAGAAAAACGTCAGCTGCGGAGAACGCCAGTAGCCCGCCATGAAACCTTCGAGATCGTGCCGGTTCCACGCTCCCTGCTGCGTGCGCAGCAGGCGCTCGATGGCTTTCGCGTCGTTGCCGTAAAAGCCGCCTTCGTCCTGAACACGGGCCTGACCGCTCGCCGCGATAAACAGGATCTGCAAAACGCAGAAGAAGAAAAAGACATGGAGAAAGCTGCGGCGCATGTGAACCTCCGGATCCGGCTAAACACAGCGCACCAGTTTCGCACAACTTTCAGAGGGAGGACAGGGTTCGAGAAGGGAGCTGGGTTCCTGCTGAACGCTAGAGAAAGCGGATTCCTCGTCGCTTGCGCGCCTCGGAATGACAAGCTCAAGGTTTGAGTTCGGATGGACTTGTGTCCGGACTGCGGTTCTTAGGACTTACGCTCGGCCCTTTTTAACCGCGACCGCTTTGCCGGCAACTTCCCACGGACGCTTCGGACGATCGACCGGCGGCTTGTCGTCGTCCTTAAGGCGATCGTAGTGGTAGGAGTCGCTCACCGTTCCCAGCGATTCGTTGTAAAGGCTGGGCAGTCCGAGCGCTTCTTTCAGTTCCTCGGAAAACGACTGCAAGGCTTTCAGATGGTCGGCGGTAGCGGGGATTTCTGTCTTGGAGTTTTTCAGGAACTGCTGGTAGCCGCGATTGACCAGCTTTGAGATTTCGCTTCCGATCAGGTAACCGGGGTAGGCAAAAATCTTTATGCCATCTTCGCCGGTTTTCTGAATTGCAGCCGATACGTTGTATTTTCTGAGGAACACGCGTCCGTTGGTGCCGGGCGCCTCGAGCACATCGAAACCGTGCTCGCGCAGCCAGGCCAGCGCTTCCTCGTAAGTTCGTTCTTCTAATGCTTTCGACATTGTCTACGTTTCCAATCTCTCTCTTAGATGCAGGCCACGCGCAAACTGTGAACAGCTTTATTCAAGGGTGCATCGACTTGCAAACTTTGTCATCTAAAGACACCATACTACATAGCGTGTTTCACTCTTTCCTGCATATTACGATAGTCACGAGAGAATAGTTCGATATGGGGCAGACTTCAACCAAGACGACGGCAACGTTTCCGGCGGAACATGCCCCGGAACCCGGCGTCCCGCGCCTGGGGCAGAGTCTGCTCGAACGCATCGGTAATACCCCGTTGCTGCGCTTTGATTCTCTCACCACGCATCTGCCTGGGGTAACACTTTTGGGCAAGGCCGAATGGCACAACCCCGGTGGCTCAGTGAAGGACCGCGCGGCTGCCAGCATCGTCGCCGAAGGACGCCGGAGCGGGAGGTTCGTTGCCGGCAAAACTCTGCTCGACGCCACCAGCGGCAACACCGGCATTGCTTATGCCATGTTGGGAGCGGCTGAGGGATTCCCCGTCACACTGTGCATGCCGCAGAATGTTTCCGCCGAGCGCAAACGGATTCTGGGCGCATACGGCGCGAACATTCTTTATACCGATCCCGGAGAAGGTTCCGACGGCGCCATCCGTCTGGCCCGCGAACTTGCCGTCAAGCATCCCGATCTATATTTCTACGCTGATCAATACTCAAACGACGCGAACTGGCTGGCCCACTATCGCGGCACCGGCAACGAAATCTGGCAGCAGACCGAAGGAAGCATCACGCACTTCGTGGCCATGCTCGGCACCAGCGGCACATTCATGGGCACCGCGCGGCGTCTGAAGGAGCTTAATCCATCGGTCCGCTGTATTTCGCTCCAGCCGGATTCTTCTTTTCACGGCATCGAAGGCGCCAAGCACATGGCCAGCGCCATCGTTCCGAAAATCTACGATCCGCTGCTGGCGGATGAAAATCTTGAGGTTGCGACCGAAGATGCCTACGCCATGTGCCGCCGCATTGGTCGGGAGTGTGGACTGCTGCTGGGGATTTCTGCCGCAGCCGGCATCTTCGCCAGCTTGAGAATCTCCGAGCAGCTTGAGCTGGGGAAAAGGCAGGAGGCCGTGGTCGTCACCATCCTCTGCGATTCCGGCGAGAAGTATCTGAGCGAGAGATTCTGGACGGAAGCGTAATTATTTGCATCGGTCCCGTTGCATCGGACCGGCAAAGTTCCAAGGAGAGATCATGAAGCAGCATCACTATGAGATTCAAGTTGCGTGGACAGGAAATCAAGGTCAAGGGACAAAGACCTACGCGACCTACAAGCGCGACTGCACGATCACAGCTCCCGGAAAGCCGCCGGTATTGGCGTCCGCCGATCCCGCGTTTCGCGGCGACCCGGCACGCTACAATCCCGAGGATCTTCTCGTGGCGAGTCTCTCGGCTTGTCACATGCTCTCCTACCTTCACCTTTGTGCCGTCAATAAAATCGTAGTCACCGATTATCAGGACGACGCCCGGGGCGTAATGAACGAGCGCCCGGATGGATCAGCAGCATTTGCCGAGGTGACGCTGCATCCTCATGTGACAATTTCAGAAGACTCTGACGAGGCGAAGGCTCTATCGCTTCATGAACAAGCTCACCATCTCTGTTTCATCGCAAACTCAGTAAATTTTCCAGTGAAGAATGTCGCTCAAATAAGCGTTGCAGCGCCCCGTTGACCTGGTGAGACTTGATTCCGGACTGAACAACATCGATGCTCAAGATCGCACGTAGAGAATGGGGAGCCCTGCGCCGCCATGGCGAAGAAACGTATCCCCATGAGTGCTGCGGCATTCTGCTCGGCCGCCTGGACGACGACGGCACTCGCCTCGTGACCTCAACGGCCCGCTGCGGCAACACCCGCACCGATTCGCCGCAGAACCGTTACAACATCGATCCGCGTGAACTGGTCCGCATTCAGCGCGAGGGGCGCGAGCGCGGTGAGGATATTGTCGGCTTCTATCATTCCCACCCTGACCATCCGGCCCGCTGGTCATCGACCGATCTGGCCGAGGCACACTGGTTCGGCTGCTCCTACGTCATCACCAGCGTGGAGAAGGGGAAGGCCGCGATCACCAACTCGTTCGAGCTTGCCGGCTCCGACGAAGCGGATAAGCAACTGCTGGATGAGAAAATCGAAATTGATTAAGTTCGAGCGGATCGACCTTACTCAAGATCCTTTGTCCAGCAGGCGTTCTGCGCGATTTTCACACGCCGCAAAGCACCTCGATAATCCGCTGAAGCTCATTCGTCCGCATCCATTGATCGCGAAAAGCCGCGTCCGGCCTGCCTTCTGCGCGAAACCTGCGGAACTGCCTGCACCAATTCCGGTCACCTGCCTGTGGACGCGCTGCACTTGGCTGAAAATACGCGAGTTACAAATGCAAAGTTTTCATTGACTCTGAAAACAGAAAGAGTAGAACCATAATCGTTCTTTGACAGCTTCTAGAGTTTTTCCGGTTGGTGCGGCGTCCGGGACTCAAGCGTAGTCACCGTGCCCATGAAAATGAGCAGGGAGGGCAAGCGAGGGTCTATAGCAAAGCGCTGGTTGAGAAGAACAAGAAGAAACGTCGAAGGCAGGATAGAGTTCCGAGGCGTTGGGTAGGTTTTTCCGGTTGGCGGTAAGCCCGGAGCCCGAGCGAAGATCGCGCGCGGCACCCCGCAAGGGAAGCTGCGACAGCAGGTCAAGCAAGGGTCTAAAAGCGAGCTACTGGCCGAGACGAATGGACCCAACACCACCTCGGAACTCTTATTTTTTGTGCCCGCCTAGGCCCCTCCTCAAGATTTCCTTATCGCTCATCCGTTTACAGCGGTATATTCCCATGCTTCTTCGGAGGGTTCTTGTCGCGCTTGTTCTCCAGCATGGCAAGAGCCTGAATCAGTTTCTTACGCGTCTCGTGGGGCTGAATGATGGCGTCGATGAAGCCGCGGTCGGCTGCAACGTAGGGGCTGGCGAAGCGGTCGCGGAATTCTTCGATCTTCTTTTGGCGCAATTCCTGGCGATCTTGCGGATCGGCCGCGCCGTCGAGTTCTCGTTTATAGACGATATCCACTGCGCCTTCCGGGCCCATGACTGCGATCTCCGCCGTCGGCCACGCGTAGTTCACGTCGGTGCGGATATGCTTTGACGCCATCACGCAATATGCGCCGCCGTAGGCTTTGCGCGTGATTACTGTGATCTTCGGCACGGTGGCTTCGGCAAAGGCAAAGAGCAGCTTGGCGCCGTGCTTGATGATGCCGCCGTATTCCTGAGCGGTGCCGGGCAGAAATCCCGGGACATCTTCGAAGGTGATCAGCGGAATGTTGAAGCAGTCGCAGAAGCGAACGAAGCGTGCGCCTTTGATCGAGGCGTTGATGTCGAGCGTCCCCGCGAGCATGGCCGGCTGATTGGCAACGATTCCCACCGAGCGACCGTCGAGGCGCGCGAATCCGACGACGATGTTTCTCGCATAGTGCTCCTGCACTTCGAAGAAATAGCCGTCGTCGACCACCACGTGGATCACGTCCTTCATGTCGTACGGAAGATTTGACTGCGCGGGCACGATGCCGTCGAGCGCGGCATCGGCTCGGTCGATTGGATCGGTGCTGGGCTTGCGCGGCGGATCGTCAAGATTATTTGAGGGCATGAAGCTCAGCAGCTCCCGCACCATCGACAAACACTCGGCGTCGTCGTGGGCGAGAAAGTGCGCCACGCCTGAGGTTTCGTTGTGGGTCATCGCTCCGCCGAGCTGTTCTTTGGTGACTTCTTCATGCGTCACTGTTTTGATTACGTCGGGGCCGGTAATGAACATGTAGGAAGTTTTGTCGACCATGAGGACAAAGTCGGTGATCGCCGGCGAATATACGGCGCCGCCAGCGCAGGGGCCCATGATCGCCGAAATCTGCGGGACGACTCCGCTATATAAAGTGTTGCGCAGAAAGATGTCGGCGTATCCCGCCAGCGAGGCCACGCCTTCCTGAATGCGTGCGCCTCCGGAGTCGTTCAAGCCAATCACGGGCGCGCCCATCTTCGCGGCGAGATCCATGATCTTGACAATCTTGCCCGCGTTTGTCTCCGAGAGCGATCCGCCGAACACCGTGAAATCCTGCGCGAAGACGTAGACCTGGCGGCCTTCGATGCGGCCGTAGCCGGTAATGAATCCATCGCCGTAGAATTTCTGCTCGGCCATGCCGAAATCGTTGCAGCGGTGCGTGACCAGCTTGTCGGTTTCTTCGAAGGTGCCATCGTCGAGCAGGAACTCGATGCGCTCCCGCGCCGACATCTTGCCTTCCTTGTGCTGGCGCTCGCGGCGCTTTTCGCCTCCGCCCTCTTCGGCGAGCCGGTTACGCTTTTTCAGTTCCGCAAGCTTTTCTTCGAGATTCATATGCGGAAGGATTATAGCGGGTGAGAGCAGGGGTGAGAGCAGCGACAGACGCGCGCTGGATTGCCAGGCCGGCAACCCGACAGCGAACAGCCTGAGCAAAGCCGAAGGACAGCCGTCTCCGCATCAGCAGACGACTTAGAACCTACTCCAGGTCCGATCCCAGTACCTGGTAGCGATACTTCTTCCCATCCCAGAAGACCACTGACGCGGTGGCTTCGCCTTCGCCTTTTTCTTCCATGTAGACGCCCAGCACGGTCTTCTTTCTCAGCGCCAGCTTCTTTACCGTGAGAGTTTTGAAAGGCAGGTTAATCAGCACGAATTTAAGCTTCGGCTTGTCGGAGCGCCAGGCCTCAGCGCCCACACCGTGCACGATCAGCAGGCAAATCCCTTTACGCTCAGGATCGTCCGAGGCAAAGCCGGAGGTGACTTTGACATTTCCGTAGCCCAGATAACTGTCAAACGGATCGGTCACGCGAAAAGCGAATTCAGACTGATCCGCCAACGGATTCTTGCAGCGGGCGGCGATTACCAGGTCGTCCACGCCGTCACCGTCGAGATCGCCGACAAACTGCGGCTCGCCGGCCAGCACCGAACAGTTGTCGCCAAACTCTTTGTGAATGTACTCATCGGTGACCGTGGGGGAAGGCGTGGTAGCGTGCGCCGGCGGCGGAGGCGGTTGCTTCTTGTCTGCGGCAAACAAAGCAGACACGGCAGCAAACGCCAGCACGACAAACAAAAGGCAATGGGAGACGACTCGGGAGGACGACATGTCCCTACTCTAGTACCGTTTTCCCCGGGAGGGTATAGACACTAATGGTGACAGATCACCAAAGTAACCACTACTTGCGGAAGTGTTCCCAGCCTTGAGGCTGGAGTTCGACGCCCACGCCGCTCTCATTCTTCAGAAATATCTTCTTGAACCGCGTGACATATCCAATCATAGTGACCGGCACTCCGGCAATATGGGATGGAATTCGCTTGCTGCGCGGCGCAGTGAACAGCAGTTCGTAGTCTTCTCCGCCGTGCAGAGAAAACTGCAGATCGATTTCCCGCGACGGTTTGCCGACGCTGGCTCGTGGAATGGCTTTCGCCTCGACTTCCGCTCCTACGCCGCTTTCTTCACAAATGTGCGCCAGGTCGGTGGAGAGGCCGTCGCTGGTGTCGATCATCGCGGAAGCCAACCCTTTCTCGCGCAGAATGCGCCCAAGCGCGATTCGCGGCTCGGGGAAAAAATGCCGAGCGTAGTCCCGCGGCTTGAGCTTTCTCTTGGGATTTTTCCGCATCTGCTGGAGGGCCGCGGCCGAGCCCCCGAGTGCTCCGCTCACATAGATGCGGTCGCCGGGCCGGGCGCCCGATCGCAGGAGAGCTTTGCCTTTCGGCACCGTCCCCACAACAACGATATCCGCGAGAATTCCGTTCGGCGACTGCGCCGTGTCGCCTCCGGCGAGAGTCACGCCGTATCTCTCGGCGAGGCCCATCAGGCCGAGGGTGAAGCGGTTCACCCAAGCTTGCGGCAGGCCGCGCGGCAGAGCGAGCGAGAGAAACGCCGCCACGGGTTCGCCGCCCATGGCCGCGATGTCGCTCAGTCCTCGCGCCAGACAACGGTGCCCAATCGACTCCGCAGAGTGCCAGTCGCGGCGGAAGTGAATCCCCTCCAGGCTGAAGTCGGTCGTGATCAGGGTGTCGTTTTCCTTACTTCGGCCACGACCCCCGCGGGGAAGAAGACGCAGCACGGCGCAGTCGTCTCCAATTCCAGTCAGAACGGCAGGATTTGCCGTCGACCTTGCCAAGCGGCGGACTTGAGCAATCAGCGCTTTTTCGGCGATTACCACGGCAACTACTATAAGCGAGGGTCGACTACCGCGCCGGCCCTCGCCCCCGGCTTGCAACGGGAAATTTAAGATGTCTCCCTCCCTCTCCAGGGCTGGGACTGGAAATCGCATGGCCCCTTGGTCAGTACGGGCTAGTGCCCATCCGCTCCGGTAATCGAGCGCTGGTTACATTCGATTACCGGCTCTTAAGTAACAGTTAATGACCCTCCGCGTCGTTGACAGGGGGAATCCAGTTTGTTACCTTTTACCAGTCATTCACAAAGCCTTAGGCCGAGCAGTGCAGTAACCTTGGGGCAAGCTGTAAGTTCTGCATCCCGAAGGAATTGCAGACAAGAGGTTTCGGGCTGGGTCCCCGGTTCCGATAGGTGAAGGGCGCGTTAGAAGTCTCCGTTCCCAAGAGGGGAAGCGCAGCCCGAAAAAGATCAGGTGTTCGAACAGGCTTTCTGCAACCTCAGAACTTTGCCTGTAATTCCGTCCCTGATCGTTAAACGTGGAAGAACATCTTAAAGCGGCGGAAGAAGGAAGGCATTTGCAAAAGCGCTTCTACATACTGTTTGTGGCTCGCGGGGATGACGGGCAGCTGCGCAAGATTCCCATTCCGGTCCATTACCTGTATGTATTCGTCGTCGGCGCCGCTATTGGATTCCTCAGCCTGACCGGGATTGCCAGCTCTTATACCCGCATGCTGCTCAAGGTCTCCCGCTACAACGAGTTGCGGACGGAAAAACAGCAACTCAAAGATCGCTATTCCGAGCTGGAACAAGTAGCCAAAGAACGCGACGTGCAAGTAGCTTCTCTGGGCTCGATCGCCAGCGAAGTATCGGCGCTCTACGGATTGAAGTCGCAACCTTCGCTGGTGACAGCATCGCAGAAGGAAATCCAGGATGCTGACGTAAGTTCTTCTCTCGATCAGCTGGGCGCTCTGCGCACCTCCGCCCTCAGCGGTGCTACCACGGTTGGCATCAGCCTGGGCATGACTCGTAACGCCACTACGGCCGACTGGTTCCGGGCGAACTCCGCGCCAAATCTTTGGCCGGTTGAAGGCCAGGTCACGGCGAGCTTCGGGGAGCGCATCGACCCGTTCAACGGCGAGGGCGCGTTTCATAGCGGCGTAGATATTGGCAGCTCTTACGGCCACCCGGTGGTCGCTCCGGCCGATGGCGTGGTCATGTTCGCCGATTTCCTGGGCGGATACGGGAAGGCCATCATGCTCGATCATGGGCACGGCATCTCCACCCGCTATGGCCATCTTTCCGGCTTCGCGGTCACGTCAGGGCAGCAAGTTCATCGCGGCGACACCATCGGCTACGTTGGCTCCAGCGGACGTTCTACCGGACCGCACCTGCACTACGAAGTCCGTATTAACGACACTCCGGTGAATCCTTATAAGTACCTCCGCATGACGGTCGCCCAGAGTGGCGGCTTCGAGACCGGCAGCTAGAGAACCAGCTGTCAGCCGTCAGTTTCCCACCCCGCCGTTCCCACCCCGCCGTTCCCACCCCGCCGTTCCCACCCCGCCGTTCCCACCCCGCCGTTCCCACCCCGCCGTGTCCCACCCCTTGCGCTCTTTCACCTCGCTGGGCTACGTTCATCAGGACGCAAGCTTTCAATTCCGTTCTCGTGAACCACAGGGTTTTACTGAGAACTGAGAACTGCCTTATGTTCTTCCGCTCAGCTCGCGAGGATGTTGCGGCGGTCTTCGAATCAGACCCTGCCGCCCGCTCCTACTTTGAGGTCGTCTTCCTTTATCCGGGCCTGCAAGCAGTGTGGGCACATCGCCTTAGCCACTGGCTCTGGGGCCACGGCATGCGCTTTCTGGCGAGATTGGTCTCGCAGGTGGCGCGCTTGTTTACCGGCATCGAGATTCATCCGGGCGCGGAGATTGGGCGGCGTCTTTTCATCGACCACGGCATGGGCACGGTGATCGGCGAGACGGCGATCGTCGGCGACGACGTCACGCTTTACCAGGGTGTGACTCTGGGCGGAACCGGCAAGGAGAAAGGCAAGCGGCATCCTACGGTCGGCAATAATGTATCGATCGGCTCAGGAGCAAAGCTGCTGGGCAACATCACAATCGGAGACAACTGCCGCGTCGGCGCTGGCTCGGTGGTGCTGCGGAGCGTGCCCGCCAATTCCACCATCGTAGGCGTGCCCGGACACATTGTGCTGCGCGATGGCAAACGCGTGGTGATTACCGATCCCAAGGACATCCGGGACCCGCTTTCAGACGTGATCATCAAACTGGCCGCGGAGTTGCACGAGTTGCGCGAGCAGTTTCAGCGGCACTCGCACGATGCGCTGGGCGCGGAGCCGAACAGTACGAGCGACGAGGGAATGCCGACAGCAAATATCTCTGCACAGGAACTGTTCCAGGATGACTACCAGATCTGAAGGACGAAGGTTTCAAGGTTTCAAGGTTTCAAGGTTTCTCAGGTTTCAAAGCTTCAGGGTTTTGAAACCTTGAAACGTGAAACTTTGAAACCTCTTCCCGGAATCGGCAGAGCTGGCTTACTGCCTTAACCCCATCCAGCTTTCCGAGACCACCAGCGAGTTGCCGGGATTGTGCGGGTCGTACTTCACCGACGTCGGCAGGCCCAGGCGGCAGGAGTGAAGGTTGATCCACTGGCGCAGGTAGGTTACGTCCTGCGAGCATTCGTAGGAAACGCCCGCAACGTCGTATTTATAGATGAGCAGCACGGCGGCGTGATGGCCGTTGCTGACCGGCAATTCCTGCACATCGATGACGGTTCCATCGGTGATGCGCCCGATGCCGTCGAGCCAGGTGCGGCGTTCCCGCTCAAGCTCTGCCGGCCCCTTGGGCTTGCGCCGCAAGAGCGCATATGCGCCGAGGGCAGCGGCGCTTCCGGCAGCGATCAGCGAATAGAGATGAAATGAATCCATCGCGAAGGAGTGCCGCAACGGCATGCTGCCAGCTGCGGTTTCGTTATCAGCATATGACGGAAGCAGCGTCTACGGAAGTGGGTGGAGAGTTACCGAGGTGCCAGCCTGTGGAAATCCCAAGGGCAGTGGTCAGTGTCCAGTGGTCAGTGGTCGGTAAAGACAAGTTCGGCAGGCTTTGCTTTTGCTGGCCACTGATCACCGACCACTGGCCACTGCTTCACTTCTGCTTACAAACAAAGTCCTTGGCAATCTCACCGAAGTCGCCTTCTGAAGTCTGCCCGAACTGATCGTCGCGGTGCGCCTTCTTGCTGACAACAAGTTTGCCACCGTGATCACGGGAGTAGAACCATTCTGAGTTCGAGACCACGCTGGGCGTCGTGCTGCCGCTGGCGCAGTTGAAGCGAACTCGCGCCCGCAGTTCCACGAACGGACCGCCCTGCGGCAGTTTGGTGGGTTCTTTGTACTCGACGCGGATCCAGGCGGTGCGAAGGCCGTTCTTCTGGGTGGTGACTGAACTGACCAGCACCTGATCGCCGCCCGGAGTCGCGCCGATCTGCCGCCAGTCCCCCGCAGCCAGCGCAACCAGTCCCACCAGCAGGACCGGGGCCAGCACCACGGCAAAGATGATGAACAGGCCCTTCTTCAGGGGGGATGGGGGTAAGGGCATAAGCACGCCGCACACACTTTGGGCCAAAAACGGGTTTCTGTCAACTGCAGCAGGGCTGAAGGGCTGCCGACAAAAGCCGGGTGCGACCGAGACGATGGTCTGCTATCGTGTTTTGCGGCGGAGGACCAGGTCTGATGGAAACGCTTGCCTGCACCAACATGAACTCGGCGATTGGCCCTTTATTTCTAGCCTCTTCCGGCCGTGGGCTGGTTGCCCTGGAATTCGACGCCAGGTTGCCGGGACAGCAATCGATTCGCCCGAACCCGCGGCATCTTCGCGAAGAGAAGAAGGGCTTTGAGTTCGCGGATTCTGCCCACCGGATGCAGGTTTACACCAGTGAACTCGAAGAGTATTTCGACGGTAAGCGGCGTGCGTTCACCTTCCCGCTCGACCTTCGCGGGACCGACTTCCAGTTGGCCTGCTGGCGTGCGCTGCGGGCGATTCCTTATGGAGAGACGCGCAGCTACGCCGACATCGCCCGCGCGGTAGGCAAGCCGAACGCTTTTCGCGCCGTGGGCATGGCGAACAATCGTAATCCGGTTGCGATCGTGGTGCCCTGCCATCGCGTGATCGCTTCCGACGGAACGCTCTGCGGCTACGGCGGCGGCCTTGACGTGAAACGAAAGCTGCTCGAGCTCGAAGGTGCGCTGACCGGAGTGCTCGCGGCGTAGAAATTGCTGATTTCTGATTGTTGATTGAAGAGCCGGTGGCCTTCGTGATTTTCAATCGACAATCAGCAATCAACAATTCTTTCTTTGATGACTCAACCCAAATCCTCCGCGCTGCAAAAGGCCGGGCTCTTCTATCTGGTCTTCGTGATGTTTTCCTACACGACCGGCGGGCCTTTCGGACTTGAAGACATGGTCACGACCTCCGGTCCGGGGATGACGCTGATCTATCTGCTGGTGCTGCCGTTTTTCTGGTGCATCCCGGTGTCGCTGGTCACGGCGGAGCTAACCACAGCCATGCCCGTCGAGGGCGGATTCTACCGCTGGACCCGCGCGGCTTTCGGCGACTTCTGGGGATTTCAGGTGGGATGGTGGAACTGGTCGGCGTCGTTCTTGTTGGGCGGAGTGTACGCCGTGCTCTTCGCCGATTACCTGTTTCCCGGCGCGACGGCCGGGATGCGCTACCTGGTCTCAGTCGCGCTGATCGCCCTGATTACGTGGATCAACGTGCGCGGCATCCAGATGGTGGGACGGGTTGCCACCCTGCTTGAGATCGTTATTTTTATTCCGGTCGGGACGATGGTTGTGCTGGGGCTTACGCACTGGCGGCACAATCCCTTCGTCCCGTGGATCCCGCCGCATCAGCCAACTTTCAAAATCTTTGGCGTGGGCCTCGCTCTGGGCCTGTGGCTGTATTCGGGATACGAACAGCTCTCGACCGTCGCCGAGGAAGTGGAGAATCCGCAGCGGACTTATCCGCGGGCGCTGGCGCTGGTGGTGCCGCTTTCGATTGCGGCGTATTTTCTGCCCACGCTAGCGGGTCTGGCTTCGCCAGGAGACTGGCAGGACTGGCACACGGGATTCTTCACGGAAGCGGCGAAGCGGATCGGCGAGTCGTCGCTGGGAAGTCCGCGGTTGGGCATGTGGATGACCCTGGCAGCGATCGTCGCTAACGTCGCGCTGCTCAACAGCACCGTCCTCACCACTACGCGCATGCCATTTGCCATGGCCGAAGACGGCTACCTTCCCGCTGCGCTCACGCGCAAGCATTCGCGTTATGGAACGCCCTGGCTGGCGATCGTGACGTCTGCGGTGATCTACGCGTTGCTGGCCTGGCAGAGTCTTGGCCAACTCATCTCGGTATACATCTGGCTGCGCTCGGCTACGACGGTGCTGACTGTGCTCTCGGCGTGGAAGCTGCGGCGGACGCGGCCGGACATGCCGCGCGCATTTCTAATTCCCGGCGGTCGTTTGGGATTGACTTACGTAGTTGCCGCGCCCGTGGTGATGAGCGTGGTCGCGCTGCTCGGAAGCGACCGCTATGCGGCGATCGGTGGGGCGATTGCACTGGTGCTCGGGCCGGTGGTGTATGCGACGGTTCGGCGGAGAGACATTCGCGGCGCGGTTTGACTCGGGCTCGAGGCGACCGCTGACAGAGATGCCCCGTCCGCCGATTCTAAGGGGCCGTCAGCGACCGACGAACCTGAGGCTGGACTGGGGTGAATCAATCGTTTCGAGTCCTCTCACAGGCGAGATAAACCGGTTTATCTTGGCGAATTAAGTGCAGCGTTTTCATTGGGATACGGGCCTTGTTTTGCACAGGCAAGGGCCCCGTAAACATCGGGAAAGGATGGGGTTGGTCCGATTAGCCCCACTATTTGTGCGCATAGGGCGGCTTCCTCGCCTCGGCTTGCTCGAAGGCCATCTTAGATATACAATCTAAATGTATATCCACGGGGGCCCTATGCAGGTTTCAAAGTGGGGCAACAGCCTAGCCATTCGTCTGCCCGCCGCCATCGTCAAGGCGCTTGAACTGAAAGAAGGCGACGATATCGAGATTCGTGTTGCTGGCAGCCGGGAGTTAGAAGTCGGCCGCGATGAAAGCCGGCAACGCGCCTTGGAGGCTCTACGCAAGTTAAGCCGCCCCTTGCCCCCAGGATTCGTCTTCGACCGCGAGGAGATCTATGAGCGGGGAAGCAAGGACGATGAGCGATAGGGTATTCTTTGATTCGAACGTATTGATCTACGCGATGGTGAGCGGAGATTTCCGCAGAGAGCGGGCTCAGCATCTCGTAGCGCAAGGCGGAGTAATTAGCGTTCAAGTCTTGAATGAATTCGTCGCAGTCGCACGACGTAAGATGCGAATGCCTTGGAAGGAATTGATCGAAGCGCTGTATGCAGTTCGAACCTTATTCCCTTCGCCGGTTTCAATCACGCTGGATACGCACGAGGCAGCATTAAAGATCGCCCAGCAGTGCGGATTCGTCATTTACGACGCGGTAATCGTCGCCTCCGCCCTCGAAGCGAACTGCTCTATGCTTTATTCGGAAGACTTGCAGGATGGTCAGGTCATCGATGAGCGACTGACCATTCGAAACCCGTTTCACTGAACCGCGTGCTTCCATTGCCCAAGTTCCGCGTTGAGCCTTTTTAATTTCTTAAAGCCTTTCTGAACGTTCAAGGGGTTTGCCCGGGAGTCCTTCCGGTAGATGTGGCGGAACAGACCCTCCAGTTCTGCTACCTCGGCCTCGGTGATGTTGTCCCATACCTCGAATAGCGAGAAATGCGTCCATTTGCCTTGCTTCCTCTCTGATCGGAGATGAGCGTTGAGCCGGCTGTGCGCTCCCGACTTCATCCCTCGCGCCATGCCGATGTAAACAACATCGTACCTAGGCTCCTGCTTGTTTCCGCGACAGTTGAAAAGGACATATATTCCACGCGTGTTGTGGGGTATTAGCTTGATTTGATCGACGTCGCAGAATTCAGCACACCTCTTGATCAGTTTCAGCTCGCTGACGGACATAATCATTTTCCTCCGACTGAGAATTTGAAGTTTCTCTCCGTGCCTCCGTGTCTCCGTGGTAGGTTCAACTCACCCAATCCAGCAACTTGTACCAGACTCCCGCGAACGGCAGGAACCACGGCTTGCCGTTGTACATGCCGAGCGGCGCGCCGGGGAATGGGATACCTACGAAGGGATTGTCGGGCTTATCTCCTGACATCAGCTCCGCGATCTTCTGGCCTTGATACGTGGCCATGGCTACGCCGTGGCCGGCGTAGCCTACGGCGTAATACATGCCATCGATCTGGCCGGCGTGGGGCATGATGTCGAAGGCGAAATCGAGCGTGCCTCCCCAGACGTATTCGATTTTGGCGTCGCGGAGTTGGGGGTAGACCTCGATCATGCCGCGGCGCAGGATTTCGGCGCTACGGCGGATGGTCTGATCGGTTTCGGGGAAGAATGCGGCGCGGCCCCCGAAAAGCATGCGGCGGTCGGGCGTGAGGCGATAGTAGTAGAGATAATTTTTCGAGTCGTAAATCATGCGGTTGCGCGGGCTGAGTTCGCGGGCCAGCTTTTCGGGCAGCATTTCGGTTGTAATGATGAACGACCCGATCGGAATAAGTTTCTTTTGTAACGCTGGAGTGGCTTTGCTGGTGTAGCCGCTGGTTGCGGCGAAGACTTCGCGCGCCCACAGCGGGCCTCGCGAGGTCGTGATCTTCCAGCCTGATTCTCCCTTTAGGGGTTCACGCTGCAAGCCTTTAACGCGGGTGTGCTCGAAGATTTCCGCACCGGCTTTGGTCGCGGCGCGGCCGAGCCCGGCTACATAGCGCGCGGGATTCAGTCCCGCGCTGACTTCATCGACCATGCCGCCGTAGTAAATGTTCGAGCCGATCTCTGCGCTCAACTCATTTCGCTGCACTACGCGCAGCTGGTGATTGAACTCGCGCGCGATGACTTCCACCTGCCGCGCATAGTCATCGAAATGCTTCTGCTTGCACGCCACTTCGAGATGGCCGCAGCGGGAGAAATCACAGTCAATGGCTTCCTCACGGACGAGTTGCTCGACGCAATCGACGGTGGCCAGCGATGCGGCGTACATGCGGCGGGTGAGGTCGCGTCCGTACGTAGAGATTAGCTGGTTGACGCCGAGCTTCATCCCGGTGAGCACCATGCCACCGTTGCGGGAACTGGCTCCCCACCCGATGGTCTCGCTCTCGAGCACGGCGACTTTGGCGCCGCGCTGGGCCAGGGTTCGTGCGGCAGAGAGGCCGGTGAAGCCGGCGCCGATTACGGCGACGTCCACGCGGTCGGGTAGTGGACGGGTTTCTATCTTCGGGAAGTCCGCGGTGGTGAGCCAGTAGTTGTGTTCCTGCAGTGCCATGTTTTTTAAAGAACAGCGGTTTCGTGGATCAGACGGCCTTCGGCGAAGCGCGTCAGACTTAGCAGCGAGGCGTCGATCAGGTCGGTTTTGCCGGTGAGAATCAAGTCGCTGAGAATCTTTCCTGTGGCGGGGGCGTGCATCACGCCGTGTCCGCTGAAACCGTTGGCGAGGAAAAATCCGGGCACACCTGGAGCCTCGCCGAGAATTGGGTGGTGGTCCGGCGTCATCTCATACAGGCCGGCCCAAGCCCGCTTCGGATTTACCGGGAGGTTGGCGAAACAGGGCACGCGGCCTGCAGCCCGGGTCAGGATTTTTTCGACAAAGGCCGGGTCGAAATCCGTTTTGAAACCGGGAGTTTCTTCGGGGTCGTTCCAGGCCAGGAGAAATCCGCGGGCTTCGGGACGAAAGTGAAATCCATTCGACATGTCGACGATCATGGGCGCGGTGCGAGGGAATTCGTCGAAGGGCTCGCTGGGAACCAGCATGCGGCGCAGCGGCTCGACTGGCAAATCCACTCCCGCGAGCTTGGCGACGCTCGCCGCCCACGCGCCGGCGCAGTTCACTACTTTGCGCGTGGACACTGCACCGCGCGTGGTCTCGACTGATGCAATCCCGGCTGCGTCCCGCGTGAGGCCGGTAACGACGGCGTTCTTCCACAAGGTAGCGCCGTGATCGGCGGCCCAAGCGATGAATCCATTCATGGCGCTATAGGGATCGACAAAGCCGTCGGTGGAGCAGAAACTTCCGCCGACAATGTCGTCGGCGCGCAATTGAGGGAACAGACTCCGGATCTCATCGGCCGCAATCAGGCGGACATTCTTCAATCCCATCTTCACTTGCTGGGTGTAGTTGGTGCTCAGATACGCCATCTGCTTATCGTTGGTAGCGCAGAACAGATAACCTTGCGGGCGGTAGTCGCAAGGGTTGCCCAGGCGCTCCTCGAAGCTGGCGTAGAAAGGAATCGAGTAAAGCGACATCTGGATGCTGACCGGGGTAGAAAATTGAGCGCGCACACCGCCCATGCTCTTTCCAGTGGATCCCTTACCCTGGGCAGATTCGCGCTCGATGACCAGAACGTTGCGGCATCCGCTGGCCGTAAGGTGATAGGCGATGCTGGAGCCGACAATGCCTCCTCCAACGATGACAACGTCCGCAGTCTGCATAAAACTTGGCGCTCGGGAACGACCCAGCATTAGCGACCCAGCATTCTAGCGCACCGACGTTGAACCATCCCGCGCCCCGGAAGCGGCATAGCGGGACGCTGCGGCTCGGCTCCGGCTTCCGGAAGGACATGTACTCCTGGGGCCTTTGATTATTTTCGAGATGTGGGCCCCTTCGACCTCGGTAACTTGCTGCGGTTACTCGGCTTGCCTAGTCTGGACTAGTATGGCCTTGCGCTGCCTCCTGTTTTCGTCCAGTGAAGAGATGGTCCAGCCGATCTGGCAGGTGCTCGCCGACCTCGGGATCGAGGGAGAGTACTGCAAAAGCGCTGTGGATGCGGTAGAGAAGGTTACTACGCAAGTGTTCCAAATCGTGATCACGGATTGGGACGACCAACCCGAGGCGGGATTTCTGCTGAAGACAGCGCGAGAATTAAAAGCAGCGCAGCGCCCGCTAACTTTGGCGATTGTGAGCGATAACGCGCGGCTACCAGAGGCGTTGCAGGCGGGGGCCAATTCAGTTCTGGTGAAACCGATTCGCGTGGAACAGGTGCGCGACACGATGAGTACGGCCTGCGAACTCCTTCGCGCAAAGCAGCAACCAGGAACGCTGCAGGCTGCGCCGGTAGCCCAACGGGAAGCGCCGGGAATAGCGGCCTTCGCGGTCGCGGCGTCGGCAAGCACGGCTTCTGCGCCTTCCACCGTAACCCAAGCGCCAGAGAAGACCTTTCGAGCGGGAGAATTTCTGCAGTCGCCAGGTTCCGCACCGGGCGGGCAGTTCGACACGGAAAATGAAATTCATAAGTCAATGGAGCAGTCTGCCGCTGCGGAAGTTGACGCGCTCACGGAGCTGGAGCCGATGGCTTCAGCCGTGGAAGCTCCTGCACCGGAACCCCAACGACAGGAGCCGCTGACGGGATGGGCAGCGTTGCAGGCACGTCTGACGAAGGCGGCGCCGCCGCCACCGGAGGAGGCTGCTCCGGAGAAGGTTGAAATAGTGTCGTACGGGGAAACGCCCTCCTTCGTGGCGAAGCCTGCAGCTCCCGCGGAAGAGGACAGAAGCTCCGCGAAAGTGCAGTCGCACCAGGAGTCAGCGCCGGAAGCCGCGCTTTTCGCCTACATATCGGGAGAGAAAAAGGAAGAAAGCGAACCGCCGGCGCGAGAGCCGCGGCCGATGCTCGGCAAAATCCTGGTGGTGGGCATCGCCGCAGCATGCATCGCGCTGGGGGCCCTCCCCCGAAACCGTGAAATTTTGCGGATCACCTACCGGAATGCGGTAAGGGCGGGAGCGAGCTGGCTGAACCCCGCGCCTGCCCCGGTGGCGCAGGCCGCCGCACAGCATGACAGTTTCGGGCAAGCGGGTGACGAGTACAAGCTTCCAACGGTGCCGAATATACCGGATGCGACAACGGATCCTTCCCAGATTCACGTGCTCCCGGTGATTGACCCCACGGCGAAACCGCAGAAAGGTGCGGACGCGAATGGAGCACAAGGGACGGCGACGGCTGGCGAGAACGGCGCTGCTGATCCGAACCAAACCAATTCAAACCAGGCCGGCCAGAACCAAGTCAACCCAAATCCGACGGATCAGCCGTCCGCGCCAACCGCGACCGCTCCGGCCCAGGCCGGCGGGAGTCAGATCAAGGATCCGGCTGCCGCGAGTATCAGTGTGCTGCCGGGGAGCTCGTCACAGTCGAATGCGCCAGTGGCCCTGCCAGCAGCGCCGACACGGCCGGTTACCGCGCCGGCGCAAAGCTCTGCCCCGTCGCAGACAGTTCCGGCGGGAAACAGCGGGGGCATTCCGTCGAGCTTGAAATCGCAGATAGCTTCCTCGACTCCCGACGCCAGCGGCGCCATGCCGGCCGAAGCCGCGATGTCATCGATTGAGCCAGTGAACCTGCCGGAGTCTGCGGCTCTGGGGCTGTTGACGCAACCGGTTGACCCGGTCTACCCCGACGCGGCGAAAGCCAGCGGGCAGAAGGGCAGCGTGGTTCTGCAAGTGCTTATCGGGCGAGACGGCGCGGTGCAGGATGCCAAGTTTCTGCAGGGATCGCTGGTGTTTGCAAGGGCCGCAATTGACGCCGTAAAGCAGTGGCGCTTCAAGCCTTATTCCATGAACGGGCGCGCCGTATCGGTGCAGAGCGTCATCACCTTGAACTTCAAGCCTCCGGCTTAAACAGCCGGGTGACAAACCGCATGCTGGGGCGTCTTAACTATTGCGGAAGCCGCGAATTGCGGAAGTTACCGAAGAGGCTCGAGCCGGTACAGCCCGGAAGGGAAAAGCGGCATCTAGACTGTATAATGCAAACTAGCTCCTCAGAAAGTGACTCCTTTCCAGAAGAAGAATCGGATGTCGATGAAAATTAAAGCAGCCATTCTGGTTTTGTCCTTTGCCGTGCTGTCGTTTGTCGTAGTTGGCTCTTTTGGGGGCGTGCATGCCTCCTCGAACGACGGCGCCTATCGGCAGATGCAGGTTTATAGCGAAGTATTGTCACGCGTGCAGAGCGAGTACGTGGAAGATCCGAACATTCCCAAAGTGACGGACGGCGCGCTGCATGGACTGGTGGAGTCGCTGGATGCGAACTCCAGCTACCTGACACCGACAGCCTACAAGGCTTACAAGGCCCACAAGATTGAGGCTAAAGGCGAGATCGGAGCAACCGTTTCCAAGCGTTTTGGATATGCAGACGTGGTTTCGGTATTGCCGGGGTCGCCCGCCGAGAAGGCTGGGATTGAGGCAACGGACATCTTCGAATCGATCGAAGGACAGAGCACGCGGGATATGTCGCTTCCCGAGATTCGCGATGCACTGGCCGGCACACCGGGCTCGACCGTGAGTGTTTCGGTGGTCCGGGCGCGGAGAGCGGAGCCGGAGAAGGTGGTGATCACGCGGGACTTGGTGAGCATTCCTCCGGTCGCTGACAAGATGCTGGAAGACGGCATCGGCTATATAAAGGTGGACGCTCTCACCAAGGGCAAGGCGCAGGAGATTGCTTCGAAGATCAAGTCGCTGGAGAAGTCCGGAGCGAAGAAACTGGTTCTGGATTTGCGGAACACATCGGATGGTGAAGAGAGCGAAGGCATCGCCACGGCCAATCTCTTCCTGAACCACGGCACCATCACTTATCTGCAGGGGCAGAAGTTTCCGCGGGAGGCGTTCAATGCGGATCCGGCAAAAGCCGTGACCACGCTTCCGGTCGCCGTGTTGGTGAACAAGGGAACGGCTGGTGCCGCGGAGATTGTCGCGGCGGCGATCCTCGAAAATGCTCGCGGCGATGTGGTCGGCGACAAGACTTTCGGGGATGGATCAGTGCAGAAAACCATCGACCTGCCGGACGGCGGGGCGCTGATTCTTTCCGTGGCGAAATACTATTCGCCCAGCGGGAAAGCAATTCAGGAAACGGCGGTAACTCCCAACGTGCTGGTGGCCGACGACACTGACAATGCAATCTCCGACGATGACGATGCGGAGCCTGCCGCTGCGGAGCCGGAAGCCAAACCCAAGAACACGCCCGACGATCAGCTGCACAAGGCGGTCGAGGTATTGAAAAGCCGCACGAGTTAGCGGCTGTTGTGTCTCGTCTTTCAGGATGTCATCGCGCACCGCGAGGTGCGCGATTTCCTTTTGCGGTTGCCACGGCGCGCGTCAAAAGTTCCTCCTAGCGACCCAACGCTTGCAACTACCGGGGTGAACGACGCCCTGCTATTCTGAACCCATCTCGCTATGAAGTCGCTCTACGAAGATCTTCCGCCGGTGGAGATTGCCGGGCGGAGGTTTGTCGGCACGGTGCTGTTTAGCCTGCTGGTGCTGGTTTCCGCACTGGTGGGAGCGACGACTGGGCTTCTGCTGGTTTACACCACAGATTTGCCACAGGTCGAAGCGCTCGAAGCGTACCGCCCCAGCTCGATCACTGAGCTGTATGACGATCACGGGCGGGTGATTGGATCATTTGCTCTGCAGCGGCGGGTGGTCGCCGGTTACGACGATTTCGCTCCAGTGCTGCGCGATGCGTTGGTCTCCATTGAAGACAAGGACTTCTACCGGCATTCGGGCATCAACTTCTGGCGCATCGTGGGCGCGGCGTACCGCGACATTGAGTCCGGCGGCAAAGTCCAGGGCGCATCGACTTTGACCATGCAGCTGGCGCGCAATTTGTTTCTTTCGCCTGACCGATCGTTCCATCGCAAGGTGCAGGAGGCGATGCTCGCGGTTCAGATCGAGCGGCGCTTCACCAAGCCGCAGATCTTCGCGCTCTACGCGAATCAGATTTTTCTGGGCCACGGAGTGTACGGGTTCGAGGCCGCGTCTGAGTTCTATTTCAGCAAGCCAGCCCGTCAGCTGACCCTGCCCGAAGCCGCGCTCCTGGCGGGTTTGCCAAAGGGACCGCAAGTCTACTCTCCGATCAACCATCCTGACAGGGCGATGAAGCGGCGGAATCTGGTGATCAACGCCATGCTGGAAGACGGAAAGATTACTGCGGCCCAGGCCGAGGAGGCGCGGTCGTCACCGATAGTTTTACATTTGGCGCACGACCCGAACTCGCTGGCTCCATACTTCGTGGAGGAGATCCGGCGCTATCTGGAAAACAAATACGGCGCCGATCAAGTCCATGAAGGCGGATTGAAGGTTTACACCTCGCTCGATGTCGACCTGCAAGATGCCGCGAACCAGGCGGTGCTGGACGGTCTGGCGGCTTATGAACGGCGGCACGGATGGCAGGGGCATCTGGAAAACGTGGTGGCGGAAGGAAGCGCGATCGACAAGTATGAGCATCCTGATTGGGAAGACGAACCGGAGGTGAACGGATACGTCCACGCGCTGGTGACTTCGGCCGGGGTTGGGATTGCAACGCTGAAGTTCGGGCGCTACGCGGCGGCCCTGGGACAGGCGGACCTGGCCTGGACGCAGGGCAAGATGCAGAATCTGCTACGCCCGGGAGACATCTGCTACGTAAAAATACTGTCGCTCAACCCCAACGGCTCGGCTCGCGTGAGCTTGGAACAGGATTCCGGCGCGCAGGGCGCGTTGATGGCGATTGACAACGCCACGGGCGGAATCAAGGCCATGGTGGGCGGGCGGGACTTCAGCGAATCGAAATTCGATCGCGCGACTCAAGCATTGCGGCAGGTGGGGTCGTCATTCAAACCCTACGTGTACACGACAGTCATTGACAAGGGCGCCAGTCCGAATGACACCATTCTGGATGAGCCGGTTACGTTCGAAACAGGTTCGGGGCCTTACTCGCCGCATAACTACGACGAAAAGTTTGAAGGCATCATCACGTTGCGGCGCGCTCTGGCGCAGTCGCGAAATATTCCGGCGCTGAAGCTGGCCAACAAGGTTGGCATCAAGACTGTGATCGACTATGCCGAGCGTTTTGGAATCACGGCTAAGTTGCCGCCTTACCTGCCGGTGGCCCTGGGCTCGGCGGAAATCACCCTGATCGAGCAAACTTCTGCGTACAGTGTGTTTCCGAACGACGGCGTGCGGGTCACGCCTCACTACATCACCAAGGTGACCGATTACGAGGGCAGGGTGCTGGAAGAAGACTATCCTGATGTGAAGGACGTGATCAGCGCGCGTACGGCACGAATCATGACCTCGATGCTGCGGGAAGTTGTGCTGCACGGAACAGGAATCGCGGCCGCTAAACTGCCTTTCCCCGTGGCCGGAAAAACCGGCACCACCAACGATTTCACGGACGCATGGTTTGTGGGATTCTCTCCCTCGATGACTTGCGGCGTGTGGATTGGATTCGATGAGAAGAGGTCTTTAGGATCCAAGGAAACAGGGGCGCGCGCGGCCTTGCCGATCTGGATGAACTTCATGAATGCAGCCATGGCCGGAAAAGATCCGGGGCAGTTCCAGCCGGCGCCGGATGTGCCGGTGACCGTGGTACAGAAAGTGGATACGCCGGATACATCGCCGGGCGCGGATGAGATGCATTAAGAGATGGTGATCAGGCATCCGGGTTTGCTCATGATTCGTCAAACTATAATCTGCATCGTCTTATGAAACCTTTCTTCAAGTTTGCGATGCCGTTGCCGGGTTGGGCTTGCAGATCGAGGTGGAGCGGCAGTACTACAGTCCGCAAATTCCCGAGGGGCGGATCATGACTCAGTTGCCGCTGCCGGGCGCGAAGGTGCGGCGGGGATGGCAGGTACGGGTGGCGCAGAGTATGGGACCGCAGCGCGTAGCGATTCCGGATGTAACGAAGCAAAGTGAACGCGCGGCGGAATGGAACCTGCAGCGTCGCGGGCTCGAACTGGCTTCGACGGCCGAGATGCAGCTGCCGGGAACCCCTGCGGACCTGGTGCTGGCGCAAAGTCCGCCGGCGAACGCGAGCCAGGTGGCAGCACCGCGAACCAGCCTGCTGGTGACGGTCGCGGCCGATCCTCCGGCGTATGTGATGGCGAATTTTGTGGGGCAACCGCTGGGCACCGCGAGCCGCACGCTGCAGGATGCGGGCTTCAAACTGGGCACCGTGAGCATGGCGCCACCGCCGGCAGACAATGCAGAAATACCAGGTGTCCCTCCGGTCGTGCCCCCCGCGGCGTCAGAACCGGCGCCTGCGAGCACGATCGTTACGCAGTGGCCTCCGGCCGGACAGAAGGTTCTGTCGGGAGCGGTGATCAACTTCGAGGTGCGGTGAGAAGTGCGGTAAGAAGTGCGGATCGTCGCGAAAGGCAAACTTGTCGTCCCGAGCGGAGCGAGGGATGACAATCCTTCTGGCCTACAGCTTTTCCAGAATCGCCGCGAAGAAGCCGTCACAGGGCTGAACGCCGGGCAGCGTGCGCAGGTAAGGGCCACGAGTGAGTGAGGCAGGGTCGGGCCAGATCAATTCGCGCTTCTCGTGAAGCTGTTCAAGTTCGGCGCGGCAATCGACAGCGCGGAACGATGAATCTTCATTCGACGATCGCTCGATGACGTCTTCGTTTTCTTCTCTTTCCAAAGAGCAGGTGGAATAGATCAGGCGGCCTCCGGGAGCGAGCTGGGTCATGGCCGACCGAAGGATCGCGAGCTGTCGTGCCTGCAAATCCGCAAGATCCTGAGGCGTGAGCCGCCATTTTATTTCCGGATTGCGGGCAAGCGTGCCTGTGCCGGAGCAGGGCACGTCGGCGAGGACGCGATCGAACGTTGTGGCGAAGGGGAGATCCCGCGCGTCGGCGGCGACCACGCGGATATTGCGGGACTCCGCGTCGGTTGGTGAATCGGGGGCACTCAGCATTCTTCGGAGAAGACGCGCGCGGTGAGGATGGAGGTCGACCGCCGAGATGTTTGCGTTCGGATTCCGATCGGCGATGGCCAGAGTCTTTCCCCCCGGAGCCGCACAACAGTCGAGGATGTGCGCGCCGCTGCCGACGAGGGCCGCAACGAGCTGCGAAGCTTCATCCTGAATAACACAAAGGCCCGCGCGGAAAGCCGCTGTCTTGGTCACATCTCCCTGCTGCACGCGGCGTGCCGAGACCAGGAACGCACCGGGAGCGAGTTCGATTCCTTCGGCTTTGATTTGCTCTTCAGCTTCCGGACGCCGGAGGCGGATCGCGGTCACAGGAACCGATTGATCGTGCCGGCAGATGCGAAAGGCAGAATCGAGTCCGTATGTGTGGGCCCAGCGTTCCACGAGCCACAACGGGTGGGCACTACTGGCAGCGAGAGCTTCTATCGAAGCGTAGCTGATTGCGGGTTGTGAAGAGTTCTCCAGATGGGAGACGTTCGCGTTGAGCTTCCGCAGGACCGCATTCACAAAGGGCGCAGCAGAACGCTTGCGGGCGCGCTTGACGAGCTCAACACTTTCATTGATGGCGGCGCGCGCGGGAATGCGGCTGAGCCAACGCAGCTGGTAAACCGCGAGGCGGAGCGCGGTGAGAACCTCGATGTCAAGTTTGGAGAGTGGCTGGGCAGAACTCGCGGCGATTTGTGAATCAAGCAGCGATCGCCAGCGCAGTACGCCCATGACCAATTCCGTTGCCAGGGAGTGATCGACTGTCGTGAGGCGGGCGTAGGTGCGGGAATGAAGAAGTTCGGATGCGAAAGAAGACTCGCGCTCGACACGAAGCAGGATATCGAACGCTGCGGCGCGGGCTGGAGAAATTGACAGGCGCGAGTCTCGAGCTTTTTGTTTCATCGTTTCACTGTGGCCAGTATGACGGAAGCGGCCTGCACTGAGAAAAATTAGAGTTGCCTAGGAGCCGAGCTTCTCGCCCGGCGCCGGGCGATAGCCGCGGATGAAGTCCGAGGCGGAGCTCCGCTTCTTTCCCTCCAGTTGCAGTTCGAGGAGTTCGATTGCGGTGCCCTGGCCGCAGCCGACAAAAAGTCGATCATCTTTTACCTTCAACTCAGACGACGGCAGCGCCAACTCTAGCGCAGACGCCTTCCACACTTGCAGGCTCTTGCCGCGAAACTTCGTGTATGCGCCCGGCCAAGGTTGAAAGCCGCGCATCCGGCTCAAAATCTCTGCCGAGGGTCTGGAAAAATCGATGAGGCCGTCTTCTTTTTTTAGAATCGGCGCCAGAGTGGCTTGCGTGTGATCTTGCTGTCGTGGATGGATGCTACCGCTTTGCAATCCGCGCAGGGTTTCGACCATGAGGTCCGCGCCCACGGTTGCGAGCTTCGGAGCCAGCATTTCCGCCGTGTCGTTCGGAGCAATGGGAATCTCCTGTTGCTGAAGAATGTCACCGGTATCGAGGCCGGCATCGATTTTCATTGTGGTAACCCCGGTCACGGTTTCGCCCCGCGCAATCGCCCACTGAATCGGCGCCGCGCCACGGTATTTCGGCAGGAGCGAGGCGTGCAGATTGATGTTGCCAAGAGGCGGAAGGTCAAGCATCCATTGCGGAATGATGCGGCCGTAACCGACCACGATGATGGCGTCGGGCTTGAGAGCGGTGAGTTGCGCGCGGAAGGTGTCATTCTTCTTGATGGTTTCAGGCTGTGCGATGGGCAAGCCCAACTGCAACGCGCGCCGCTTGACCGGGGAAGAAACAAGTTCGAGGCCGCGACCTTTGGGACGGTCCGGCTGCGTGACTACGCGACTGATGTGGAATCCAGCGTCGACCAGTTTGTCGAGCGTGGGCACGGCGAAGCCCGGCGTGCCGCAGAAAACGAGATTGAGGGATGAGGGCATTTGGTAATTGGGTAATTTTGTAATCGGTAATTGAGAATCGCATCGAGCGATCGCGTCCGAGACAACTTGCCAAATTGCAAAATTACCCAATTACAAATTTCTTCTACCATTCTCCCGCTTTGACCAGCTTGCGAATTTTGCGCTTGATCAAATCGCGCTTGAGCGCGCTGATGTGGCTGATGTAGAGCTTGCCGTTGAGGTGATCGGTTTCGTGCTGGAAGGCGCGGGCCAGCAGGTCATCGCCAATCTTCTCAAAGACTTGCCCGGTCAAATCCTGGGCGCGGATTGTCACCACCTGGGCGCGCGTCACGTTCTCACGGAAATCGGGGATGCTGAGACAGCCTTCACTCTGGGCGTGCCGGCCTTCCTTGTGAATGATTTCGGGATTGATGAGGACAAGTTTGGCGTCCGGGTCTTCTTTGAAGGTAACGTCGACGACGGCGATGCGGCGCGAGATACCGATCTGCGGGGCGGCCAGGCCCACACCGCGAGCGGCATACATCGACTCGAACATGTCGTCGACGAGCTTCCTCAATTCTTCGTCAAAGACCGTGACTTTCTCGGCGGGTTTTTCGAGGACCGGACTTCCGAATTTAACAATGGGATAGATCATTTTCAGCAATCGGTCAGTTGCAATCAGTAGTTTTTCAGTTGCACGCAGTAACCCTGGAAATTGCGCAAGGTTTCTCCCATGGAATCGCCGCCGAATTTTTCGAGAGCGCAGCGGGCCAGTGTAAGCGCAATCATGGCCTCAGCTGCGACGCCAGCGGCCGGAACTACACAAACGTCGGAACGCTCATAAGCGGCGCTCACGGGTTGGCGAGTGGCGAAATCGACCGATTGCAGCGGACGGCGCAACGTGGAAATCGGCTTCAGGTAGCCGCGGACGCGGATCTCCTGTCCGTTGGAAACACCGCCTTCGATTCCGCCGGCGTTGTTGCGCGAACGGGTAAATGAAGTGAAACCGGATTCGGAGACAGGTTGCTCGCCGTAGCCGATTTCATCGTGCACAGCAGAGCCGGGAGACGCAGCAGCGGTAACGCCGGAGCCGATCTCGACTGCCTTCACCGCCTGCAACGACATGACGGCGCCGGCGAGCAGGGCGTCCAGGCGCTCGTCCCACTGCGCGTAAGTGCCTAAGCCGGGTGGGGCGCCGTGAACCACCACCTCAAAAACTCCTCCCAGCGAGTCGCCGGTCTTGAGGACCTTGTCGACTTCGGCTTTCATGCGCTGTTCGGTTTTCTTGTCGGCACAATTCAGCAAGATTTCTTCCTGATTGAAAAGCGCTTGAATCTGCTCCCACGGGACTTCCTGGTGCATCGCTACGTTGCCGGCGGCGACGACGTGGCTGAGAACCTCGATGCCGAGTTCCCGCAGGAAGATTTTGGCCAGGGCGCCGATGGCGACGCGCGCCGCCGATTCGCGAGCAGAGGCGCGCTCGAGGACGTAGCGAGCCTCGGGAAAGTTGTATTTCAGCGCGCCTGCAAGGTCGGCGTGTCCGGGCCGGGGAGATGCTACTCGCTTGTGACGCGCGGGATCACCTTCGCCGACGGGCAGGGACTCCTGCCAGTTTTTCCAATCGCGGTTTTCGAGCTGAATCGAAATGGGCGAGCCAATCGTCATGCCGTGACGCACGCCGGAGAGGATGTGAGCCGTGTCGCGCTCAATCTTCATGCGCCCGCCGCGGCCGTAGCCTTGCTGCCTGCGCCAGAGTTCACGGTCGAGGAAGGTCTGGTCCACTTTGAGCCCCGCGGGCAGGCCCGAGAGGAAAGCCACCAGAGCCTCGCCGTGGGATTCTCCTGCAGTGAAGTAGCGCAGCATAAGTGCTCGATTTTACCTGATGAAGCGTCCCCACGGAGTTCTCCCGGGGTAGAGAAAGAGTTGCATGGCCCCAAGTGGCTAAGGAAAGGCACTCCCTCCGGAGATTTGATAGGCGCAGGAGCGCAAATGATTGCTACAATAGACCACGTTCATATTGCGCGCAGTCTGGTGCCGCCCAGTCGTCCGCGTCATTTTGCAAACTCTCTGGCCAAATAAAGGAGAACTGTGTGCCCCCACGCACAGATTCAAACGAAGTGATATTTTTCGGCAGGAAGATCCGCTGTCTGCTCGCGCACGACCATGTTCTGCTGCGGCAAGGGCTGCGGCGGTTATTGGAAGACGAGCCTGACATTGACGTGGTCGGCGAAGCCGGCAACGCGGCGGAGTGCCTGCGCAAGGTTTACGAGCTGCGGCCGGAGGTGCTGGTCGCGGATACGGGTACCTTTGGGCTGGCTGCGGCGGAAGCAGAGATTCTTGTCACGCGGGAATCTTCTCAAACCAAGATAGTGTTCCTGAGCATGCAGGACCGTGATAGCTCCCCGTTTGTCAGCCTGCGGGCTGCCACTGGCGGCTGCGCCGTGCGACAGACTTCGGCGGAAGAGCTGGTGGAGATGGTCCGGAACTCGCGCGGCGGCGATCGAACGAGTGGTTCGGATGAGCGCTCCCGGCCTGATCTGCGGCCTCCGGCCGAAAGACTGTTTCGATCGGAACGCGCACTTACCGCTCGCGAGCGCGAAGTGCTGAAACTGCTGGCGGAGGGAAAGACGGTGCGCGCGGCGGCCACGGTTCTGGGACTGAGCAGCAAGACCGTGGACGCGCATAAGTTCAATCTGATGCGCAAGCTTGGCATCCACAATAAAGCCGAACTGGTCATGTGGGCGATCCAGAAGAGGGTCGTGAAGATTCCAGCCAACTTCTAAAGGATCGTGGTTTAGAGGATCAAGGCTGGGCGCAAGCAGCGGCAAGCTCTGCGACGCTTGAAACCTGCAGGTCAGGACGACCCTCGACTGCCTTGACCGCGCCCACGCCGGCTCGCGCGGATGGTCGGTTGACCCAGACGGTGGCCAGGCCGAGCGACTGGGCCGGCAGCACGTCGTGATACACGCTCTGGCCAACGTGCAGAATGCGGTGAGCAGGAACGCCGGCGCGGCTCAACGCAAGTTCGAAAATTTTCAGTGACGGCTTGTAGGCTCCTGCCTGTTGGGCCGTGATGATCTGATCAAATTCCACTGCAAGCTGAGGCTTTGTGGCGGCGAAAAGATCGTCATCCACGTTGGAAATAATGGCCAATCGGAAGCGGTCGTGGAGTTCGCGGAGCGCGGTCACCGTGTCCGGCCAGGGCTTCCATTCTTTCAGTGACTCGGGCAGCGAGCGGACTTCCTCGTCGGTGGGCGCGAATCCGAGTTGTTCTCCGAACTGCCGCACCACGGACTGAAGGACTTCGCGGTAGCGGCGATACTCCCCCTGCTCGGCGCGAGCTTCGAAATCGCCATAGAGCCGCAGGATGGTGGCATCGTCCGTGTCCTTCCCGTGAGCCGCGAGGATGCGGTGCAGGCGGCGGAGAATTCCTTCTTCCCAGTTGATGAGAGTGCCGTAACAGTCGAAAGTGAGAAGTTCGAATCGGCGGAAGTCGAGCATGCGCTGTCGTTCTCCTCGGGGACGAAAGCTAGGGCTTCAAGCCGGGCAGTGTCGACGCCTCTTCGCTGGACTCGCCGGCGTAATCCGCTTCGACCTCAGCCTCAGCGGCAGAAGAAGATTCTTCGGGAGGAGCGGCAGCCTTGGGAGCAAGAAACTTGGCGCTGTTCAGCAGCGGACGTCCGAGAGAAGCGTTGTAGCTGGTCCAGGGGCTCTCGAGGTCGGCCTCGCGCTCGAATTGGGCGCGCATAGCCTCCATCTTGGAATCCAGGTCGTCCATGTAGTGCAGCAGGAGCGCTTCGGGAAACATGGGCAGCTTCGGCGAGCCGAATTCGTACTGGCCGTGGTGGCTGATGATCAGGTGCTCCAGCAGGGTCTTGAGTTCGGCGGGAAAGTCCGGGACCATCGCAAGCTTCGATTGCAACATCTCTAGTTCGATGATCATGTGACCGAGCAACTGGCCGCGCGTGGTGTAGGAAAACGAGCGATTATAGGCAAGCTCGTGAATCTTGCCGATGTCGTGAAGAAATGCGCCGGTCAGCAGCAAATCCCGATTCACCTGAGGATAGTTTCGGCTGACCAGATCGCAGGAGCGACATAGCGAGACCACATGGTCGAGCAGGCCGCCGATATAGGCGTGATGCAGAGTCTTGGCGGCGGGAGCATTGCGATATGCGGCTGCGATCTCCGGGTCAGACATGAAGGCCTGCAGCAGAGACTTGAGATAAGGATTCTGAAAAGACGCAACGAAGCCGGCCAGGGTCTGCCAGAGTTCGTCAATATTCTTCGTGGTTTTGGGAAGATACTCGGAGAATTCGATCTCCGATTCGCCCAGCTTGCGCAGTTTGTGGATAGTCAACTGGAAGCGGTTCTTATATTTGTTGACCAGGCCTTTGATCTTAAGGAAGTCATCCTGCTCGAAGGCATTGAGCACTTCTTCCACGTTGTCCCACATTTTTGCATCGAGCTGCCCGCTGCGGTCGCCGAGGGTTAGAGCCAGGTAGGGTTCACCCGTTTTCTTGGGCTTGATCTGCTTGCTGACCACTACGAAATTGGAAGTAATGATCTTGTTTTCGTGGCGGGCACACTCGCTGATGAAGAACTCTTTCATGCTCTTCATCAGTGTAAATCAGAAAGCACCACGACGGCGCAAAGCGAGGCCGAACGCCTTATAACATCGCTGGAAGCCTGGCGGCGCCAGCTAGAGAACGCCGAGCTTCTTTTTCTTCTTCAGCTTCTTGC